>JBIKHR010000150.1:0-7191 GCA_044362035.1 Polaromonas sp.
CGCGCCGCACTGCCAGCGTGCTGCCTTCGCGCTTCAGGATGATGGCCGCCACTTTGACGATATTTTCCCGCAGCGCCTGACCCGCCAGCAACACCGCTTCTCCCCCAATGCCCGCACCGCGGGAGGCCCAGGTACCACCGCCGTAAGGCGTGGCATCTGTGTCGCCTGTGACCACGCGCACCTTGCTGATGTCGACTCCGACGGCGTCCGCAGCGATCTGCTGATAGATACCTTCAGTGCCTTGGCCTTGCTCGCCCACACCAATCAGTACAGTGATGTGGCCTTCTGGGTCCAGACGGACCGTGGCGCCATCTTGAGACGCAATGCGCGCACCGCCCACACCGTAAAAAGCAGCGCTCGGGTTGGTCAGTTCAATCACCGTGGCAAAGCCAATGCCCCGGAAGATGCCTTGCTTGCGCAAGGCGGATTGCTCGGCCCGCAGCGCGTCGTAATTCATGAGCTCGCGCAGCTTATTCAGACTGGCCTCATGCGAAAGAACCTCCAGCTTGATGCCCGAGATACCGGTCGTAGGGTAGGCATCGTCCGGAATCACATTGAGCTCACGAATCAGCAAGGGGTCCATGCCGATCTTTTGCGCTGCCAAGTCCACCAGAGCCTCAGTCACCGCACAGGCGATGGGATGACCCACGCCGCGGTACTGGCAGGTGGGGGTTTTGTTTTGGAACACCACGTCGAGCCGGGCGCGATAATGCTTGTGCTTGTACGGGCCACCCACCAGATTGACCACCTGATTGCCTTCAATGGCGCTGGTGCGCGGGAACATGGAATAAGGACCAATGCCAGTGAGGTCCTCCATGTCAAAGCCCAAAATTTCACCGTCACGGTTGACCGCGATGCGGGCCTTGATATGGTGGTGGCGGGCATGGATGTCGCTGGTGAAGCTCTCCAGCCGATCGGCCACAAACTTGACCGGGCGGCCTAGCATGATGGACAGCGCCACGGTGGCAAAGTCGTCGGGGTAAGCGTGCACCTTGATGCCGAAGGAGCCACCGACGTCCTTGCACACCACGCGAACAGCGCTGGCGGGCAAATTGAACTGGCGTCCGTACAGGTCCTGCATCATGTGCGGCGCTTGGCACGAGTGGTACACCGTCAAGCGCTGCTCTGCAGGGCTCCAATGCGCGATTTGCGCGCGCGGCTCCAGCGTCACGCCCGTGTGCCGCCCAAACTCAAAATCAATCGCTGCCACAACATCGGCCTTGGCAAAGGTCTCATCGACCTGACCCACTTCCAGCAAGCGCGTGAAGCACAGGTTATCACCGAGCTCCGGGTGGATCAAGGGCGTAGAAGGCTCCAGGGCACGCTGCATGTCCGTGGCGGCCGGAAGCTCTTCCCAGTCCACCTGCACATACGCCAAAGCGTCCTCGGCTTGGGCTCGCGACTCGGCCACCACCGCCACCACTGGCTCGCCCTGCCAGCAGGCGCGCTCTAGTGCCAATGGGTATTGCGGTGCCGATTTCATGCCGGCCAAGTGCCCCAGCGTTGCCACCCAGGGCTGACAGACCTTGGCCAGGTCTTGCCCGTCGGCTACCAGCAGGACGCCGGGCATGGCGCGCGCGAACTCGGCGTTCACAGACTTGATCTGCATGTGAGCCACCGGGCTGCGCCAGAACACCACATGCCCCATGCGTGGCAACTCCATGTCGTCCAGGTACTGGCCCATGCCTTGAGTCAGGCGTTCAATGCCGCCGCGGGGGACTGACGCACCGATGTAGCGCTGGTCATCATTGACGGGTGCGAGTGGCGCTGTGAGGTCCACACGGGGCTCGAGATTGACGGTGTCGCGTTTCATACCAAGGCCTCCTGGCGTTGCTGCAGTACATCGCAAATGGCGTCCACGATGGCCTGATAGCCGGTGCAGCGGCAGTAGTTGCCTGAAATCCAGTCGCGCACCTCGGCGCGTGTGGCGTTAGGTAGGGTCTCCAGCAGCTCTTTGGCTGCCATCAGCATGCCCGACGTACAAAAGCCGCACTGCAGGGCATTGCGGCGCACAAAAGCTTCTTGCAGATCGCGGATGACGCCCGTCGCGCTCAAGCCCTCGATGGTCTGCACCTGCGCGCCATCGGCCTGGACGGCCAGTGTCAGGCAGCCGCGCACGATCTTGCCGTCCAGCTCTACCGTGCAGGCGCCGCAAACGCCGTGCTCGCAGCCCAGGTGGCTGCCTTTGAGTCCAAGGTCTTCGCGCAAAAAGTCCACCAGATGGGTGCGCGGCTGCACGCTGCATTGGTGCGCCTTGCCGTTGACAGTGACTTTGATGGGATAAAGATCAGCCATGTTTATTTCCTTGTGGCTTAGTCGTGGGCGGAAAGGGGCAGCATGCGCTGCAACAGCACGCCGATCAGGTGGCGCTTGGTGTCCGGTGCGTTGGTCAGGTCGGGCAGCGGGTCGACTTCCTGGCGCAGGCAGGCAACGGCCTCAGCCACAAGCCCGGCGTTCAGAGCACGGCCTTCAAGCAGCGCCTCGGTTTGGCGCGCACGCAGCGGGGTGGCATCCAAACCCAGAAGCCCGATGCGCAGGCCGCGCAAAGCAGCCCCGTCGCGTCGCGCCGTGGCGGCCATGCCAACGATGGCGTAATCGCCGTGGCGTCGCGCCAACTCGCTAAAACCGAACCAGTGATCAGCCCGCGCCAAAGGGAGTTCGCAAGCGATCAGCAGCTCGTCAGGCTGCAGGGCCGTGCTGTAAAGGCCCGTGAAAAAATCGTCAGCAGCAATCCGGCGTTCGCCTTGAGGGCCCTGCGCGATGACCGTGCCGCCCAATGCGAGAAAGCAGGTGGGCCATTCGGCGGCTGGGTCGGCGTAGGCAATAGAGCCGCCCCAGGTTCCGCTGTTGCGGATGGCACGGTGTGCAATGTGTGGCGCCGCTGCCTTCAAAAGGGGGGCGTGCTGCGCCACCAAGTCGCTGAACTCAATCTCGGTGTGCGTGACCAATGCGCCTATGCGCAGCGCGTTGCCCTGCACGCGAATTCCCCGCAGGGATTCAATGCCCGTGATGTCAATTACCCACTGCGGCTCCGACAGCCGCATGTTCAGGGTGGCCATGAGCGTCTGGCCACCGGCGAGCAGACGGGCATCGTCGCCATGCTCCTGCAGCAAGCCGATAACCTGGCCTATCGTTTTAGGCTTGACATAGTCAAAAGAGGCGGCCTTCATGGTGATGTACTTTCAAGAAGTCAACAAGTTAAGAACCCAGCAGAGAACCTATCCAGACGCCGAAGCCTGTAGACAAGGCGCCCAAGACAAACCACAGCACGCGCGTTGTCTCGCCGCCAAAGGCCAGGTAGCCCGCCCCAGCAGTGATGGGAACAGGTGCAGCTACGGTTGTCGGGTCTGCTTGGCTCGGTTGGCCCTCAGTGGTCAGGTCGGGTGCTGCAACGCCCACCATCTGCTCATTGAACGCCTTGAAGAACTGGTCGGCCATTTGCTTGGCAGCAGCGTCAATCATGCGGCCGCCCACCAGACCCAGCTTTCCGCCAATGGCAGCTTGAGCGGTGTAGCGCAAGCGCGTGCCACCTTCCTCGTCGGCCAGTTCAACATTAGAGTGGCCCTTGGCCATACCCGCCGCACCGCCTGAGCCCTGAAAGCGCAGAACGCAGCCCTCGTTGGGACGAATGTCTTCCATGCGGACATGGCCCACAAAGCGAGCGCGGACCGGCCCGATCTTGACGGCTACGCGTGCCGTCCGCTCAGTCGGGCTGGTGGCCTCCATGCCCTCACAGCCAGGGATGCATAGCGACAGAACAGCTGGATCATTGAGTCCGGCCCATACCTTGTCTCGCGGCGCGTTAATCAGGATGTTTCCGCTCAATTCCATGCCATCAGTCCTCGGGTTTTTACGGGTGTGTTTGTTTACCACACGGTTAATAATGATACTAATCATTGACCGTCCGGTAAATAGAGTGCGCATTCAGACAAACCCTGACAAGGCAAAAAAAGTAGCAGTGCAGGCGGCAACCCCAGCGCCCGATGCACCTGCACGCCGGCGCATGGGCCTGGTTGAGCGCGAACGCCAGATTCTGGATGGCGCCATTGAGTTCTTTGCCGTGCACGGCTTTGGCGGTCAATTACGCGACTTGGCCAAGAGCATCGGCGTGACTCACGCCCTGCTGTACCACTACTTCCCCACCAAGCAAGACCTGGTTGATCGCGTTTATCTGGAGGTCTTTGAAGGCCGTTGGCGTGCCGAGTGGGATGAGCTCCTTGACGACCCCCAGTCGGACATTGAGGACAAGCTCGTGGCCTTTTACCTTGAGTACGTGAACATCACGCTGACAAAAGAGTTTGTCCGGATTCTGGTGTTCTCGGGTTTGACTGATCACACCATCACAGACCGATTTTTTGCCTTGCTTCGAGCCCGTTTGTTTCCCCGTTTGATTCGGGAAACACGGCGCTTCAGGGGTGTGATCAGTCGTGCCAAGGCCAGCGAGCGCGAGATGGAGCTGCTCATGGGAATGCATGGCGGATTTTTCTACATCAGCATGCGCCGCTGGATCTATGCCCAGGATGTCTACAGCGAAAGCGCGCATGAAGGCTACAGCGAGCAACTGGTACGCGACCGTGTCCGCGCCTACCTGCTGGCCAGCCGTGACTTGTTTGCCCTGAAACCCCCTTTGAAAGAGCTGGTGCGGAGGCACCAGCAACCTGCAAGCCCGGCTAAAACCTTAGCCACAAAACCCACTGAGGAGACAACATGAAGTTCAAGAAAATAGCAATGGCATCCCTGGTCGCGATCAGCACCCTTACCGTTGGAGCCGCTTTTGCGCAACAACGCATCACGGTCAACATCGGCTCCAGCCACCCCACGACCAACATCTGGGCCTACGCCATGAAAGAGGTGTTCCAGCCTGAAGTCGATCGCCTTTTGAAGGAAGGCGGCGCCAAGTACGAAGTGCGCTGGCGCGAAAACTACGGCGGCACACTTTACAAATTTACCGACACCCGCGCCGCAGTGCGTGACGGCATCGTGGACGTGGGCATGGTCGGCACGGTTTGGGAAAACTCTGCCATGCCGCTGCAAAACGTCACCTACTTCACACCGTTTGCGACCACCAACCACGAGCAGCTGATCGAGATTTTTGACAAGCTCAACGCCACATTACCCGCGCTGCGTAACAGCTGGACTGCGCAAAACATGGTGCCACTGTCTTCACTCATCACCGACTCCTACGACATCTACGCGACCTTTCCCGTCAAGGAAATGGCCAGCCTGAAGAACAAGCGCATCAACGCGCCCGGCACCTCGGCGAACTGGATGCGCGAAACCGGAGCCACGCCAGTCGACGGCGCGCTGACCACTTACTACACCAACATCCAGACTGGCGTGACCGATGGCGCTCTGTCGTTTGCAAGTGGCATTGGCCCGGCCCGTGTGTATGAAGTCGCCAAGAACCTCACGCGCGTCGACGTGGGCGCCATGTACTTTGGCAGCGTTGCTGTCAACAAGAAGGTCTTTGATGGCATGCCAAAAGATGTGCAGGAAGCCATGCTCAAGGCCGGCAAGGCAACCTCGGCCGCTCACGGCAAGCACGTCACCAAGACTGCGAATTCAGCCCTCGACACCATGAAGGCAGCGGGTCTTCAAATCACTGACCTGCCAGCGGCTGAAAAAGCCAAGTGGGTCAATGGTCTGCCCAACATCGTTGCGCCTTGGCTGCAAACCACTGGCGATGCCGGCAAGCAAGTCCTCAAAGCCTACTTTGACGAACTGCGCGCCCGTGGCGTGAAGCCCCTGCGTGACTGGGATTTGCAGAACCGCTGACCTGATCCCCGCCACCCGTTAACCACCCGGCAAGGCTCCCTTGCCGGGTGGTTGCCATCAAAGGTTATCCGTGAACAACGCACCCGATTTCGCCAGCGAAACCCCTGCCGTAGCAGGCCTCACCAACCCCCTGCAAGGCATTGCAAACGTACTTGCGGCTATTGGCACGGTGTGGATTTTTCTAATGATGTTGCTGATCATGGCGGATGTCCTGGGGCGAAATTTCTTTGACGCTCCGATCACCGGCGTGGCCGAGTTTGCCGCCCGATCCGTGGCCTCCATCGTTTTCTTGCAACTGGCCGCCGCCGTATGCTCCGGCCGAATGACCCGCAGCGACTTTTTGCTGCGCATCATCGGCAAACGATCCCCCACCGCCCTCAAGGCGCTCGAAGTGTTCAATGTGGTGGTGGGCGCCGTGCTCTTTTTTGCGCTCGCCTGGATGGCCTGGCCCGCGTTAACCGAATCCGTGATCAGTAAAGAATATTTCGGTGTGCAAGGTGTAGTCACCGTGCCCGAATGGCCGTTTCGCGCCCTGCTGGTTCTGGGTTCTTTCGTCGCCGCTGTGGCTTACCTCACCTGCATTCCTTCGCTGCTTCGCCAGTCGCCGGCCACTGGAGAGCAAGCATGAGCGAATTAGCAATGGGCGGGCTCCTGATTGGCGCCTTGGTATTTCTGGTCTTGATCGGGCTGCACATTGCAGTCGCCCTGACTGCAGTTGGCTTTGCCGGCATTTGGCTGATTCGCGAGAACATCGACATGGCCATGCGGCTCATGTACCTCTCGGCCTACAACGGCGTGGCTGACTATATTTTCGCCACCATCCCCCTGTTTGTATTGATGGGGCTTCTGGTTTCTATTTCAAATGTAGGCAAAGACACTTTTGATGTGGCCGAAAGCTTGTTGAGACGCCTCAAAGGCGGTCTTGGCGTGGCCACTGTGGCGGCCAACACTGTGTTTGCCGCTGTCACGGGCGTGTCTATCGCCTCTGCGGCGGTTTTTACCCGCGTTGCCGTACCCGAGATGGTCGCTCACGGTTACCGCGCCAGCTTTGCCGCAGGCACGGTAGCGGGCAGCTCGGTCTTGGGCATGATGATTCCCCCCAGCCTGCTGCTCATCATTTACGGCGTGCTCGCTGAGCAATCCATCGGCAAGCTTTTTATTGCAGGCGTCATTCCGGGCTTTCTCATGGCCTTCGCCTTCGCGGTCATGATCATTCTGCTGGCACGCTTCAAGCCCGAGCTGGTGTTTGACCTCAAACTCCATGCCGAGTTGGCTTCCAAACGCAGTGTGGCCCGGCTTCTTTCTACTGCCGAGATGCTCGCCAAGCTGGTGCCGATCGCGGCCCTGGTGGCGTTGGTCCTGGGGGGCCTGTATTCAGGATTTTTCACGCCGACAGAGGCGGGCGGTGTGGGTGCC
>JBIKHR010000151.1:0-7180 GCA_044362035.1 Polaromonas sp.
CGTTACCTGACAGACGCGTGCCATGAGCACTCTCCGTATAAAAAAATTGTGAATCTGGAGCCGGCCTGATGGGTCACCATGAAAGCTCGGCTAAGCCAAAGATTATAGCCTGAAAAGTAGAGGCTGAAAAGCCGGCGTTTTGACCAGACTGCTTTGCCCCGGACTTCAGTCGTTTTGCTCGATGAAACGCTGGGCGTCCAGCGCGGCCATGCAGCCGGTGCCTGCACTGGTGATGGCCTGGCGGTAAACGTGGTCCTGCACGTCACCGGCCGCAAAAATGCCGGGCACGCTGGTCATGGTGGCAAAGCCCTGCAGCCCGCTGCGGGTGATGATGTAGCCGTCCTTCATGTCCAGCTGGCCTTCAAAAATGTCGGTGTTGGGGTGGTGGCCGATGGCAATGAAGCAGCCCGACAGCGCCAGGTCTTCGGTGTTGCCGTCTTGCGTGCTTTGCAGGCGAACGCCGGTCACGCCAGAGGCGTCGCCCAGCACTTCTTGCAGGGTACGGTGGGTTTTGAGCACGATCTTGCCGGCGGCTACTTTTTCATGCAGCTTGTCGATCAGGATGGCTTCGGCCTTGAATTTGTCGCGGCGGTGCACCAGCGTCACCTTGCTGGCGATGTTGGACAAATACAGCGCCTCTTCGACGGCGGTGTTGCCGCCGCCGACCACGCAGACTTCCTGCTCACGGTAGAAAAAACCGTCGCAGGTAGCGCAACCTGACACGCCGCGGCCCATGAAGGCAGTTTCAGAGTCGAGCCCCAGGTACTTGGCCGAAGCGCCGGTGGCCAGGATCAGGGCGTCGCAGGTGTAGCTGCCGCTGTCGCCGGTCAGGGTGAAGGGGCGCTGGCTGAAATCGACCTTGTTGATGTGGTCAAAGATGATTTCCGTCTTGAAGCGCTCGGCGTGCTCCTGAAAACGCTTCATCAGCTCGGGGCCCTGCACGCCCAGCGGGTCGGCTGGCCAGTTGTCCACGTCGGTGGTGGTCATGAGCTGGCCGCCCTGGGCGATGCCGGTGATCAGCACGGGCTGTAAGTTGGCACGGGCGGCGTAAACCGCGGCGGTGTAACCGGCAGGGCCGGAGCCGAGGATGAGGACCTTGGAATGTTTCATTGAGAAAAACCGGTTGAAAAATGCATGAGCGCTGCGGGAGCGTGCTGATGCCGGGATTGCCGGGGCCGCAGGGTACGGCGCCAGCCAAGCCGGACAAACTAAAAGTCCATTGTAAAACCCGTGTGGGACGGCGCGTTGACGGGCCGCCGCCGCGCCTAAGGGCGCCTGCAACTGCGGTAAGCTCCCGCCTGACCCATGACTTACTCACTTGACACCCTGACTTCGCGCAACGCCACACCTGCCTCCGGAAATAGCGAGGCGACCGGCATCGGTCGCTTTGCCCAGGAGCTGGGTTTGGTCATTGGTTTTGTGGCTCTGGTTTTCTGGCTGGCTGCCTTGCTCAGCCACAACCTGAGCGATGCGGCCTGGTCCACCACGGGTGGTCCCGGCGCAGATGCGCCAGGCGCGGCCGCCCGCAACTGGGGTGGGCGACTGGGTGCGCGGCTGGCCGATGGCAGCTATTTCCTGCTGGGCTTGTCTGTATGGTGGGCCGTGATCGCCGGCGTGCTGGCTTGGCTGGCGGCGCTGGCGCGCTGGTTGCGCAACGAAAGCCTGCCGCCGGCAGCCGCCTTGAACCCGCAGCGAGTGAAATTCTGGGTTTGTTTTGCCTTGCTGCTCTTGGCCAGCAGCGCGCTCGAGTGGTCGCGCCTCTACCGTTTTGAGCAGCTGCTGCCCGGTCATGCAGGCGGCTTGCTGGGTTACCTGGCCGGGCCGGTCAGTGTCAAGTGGCTGGGTTTCACCGGCTCGGGCCTGGTGTGGATCGCCGCCGGCGTTTTCAGTGTGTCGGTGGTGTTTGGTTTTTCATGGCCGCAGACAGCCCAGCGCATTGGCGCCTGGATTGATGAATTCATCGAGTCACGCCGCGAAAAGCGCGAACTGGCCGAAGACCTGGCCGTAGGCCGCGCCTCGGCGCGCGAGCGTGAAGAAATCTTGATTGAAGAGCGCATCGAGATCGAGGAGCACCAGCCCGTCGCGGTGCTGATTGAGCCGACTTTTGTGGACATTCCCAAAAGCGAGCGCGTGGCGAAAGAACGGCAAAAGCCGCTGTTTGCCGACATGCTGGACTCCAAGCTGCCGCAGGTCGATTTGCTCGACGGCGCCTTGCTGCGCCAGGAAAGTGTGGCGCCAGAAACGCTGGAGATGACCTCGCGCCTGATCGAGAAAAAGCTGCGCGACTTCGGCGTCGAGGTGCGTGTGGTGGCCGCTGCGCCCGGTCCCGTCATCACGCGCTACGAGATCGAGCCGGCCACCGGCGTCAAGGGCTCGCAGGTGGTCAACCTGGCCAAAGACCTGGCGCGCGCGCTCAGCCTGGTGTCCATCCGCGTCATCGAGACCATTCCCGGCAAGAACTTCATGGCGCTGGAGTTGCCCAACGCCAAGCGCCAGTCAATCAAGCTCAGCGAAATTCTGGGCTCGCAAATCTACAACGAGGCCAAATCGCTGCTGACCATTGGCCTGGGCAAGGACATCGGCGGCAACGCCGTGGTGGCCGACCTGGCCAAGATGCCGCACTGCCTGGTGGCCGGCACCACCGGTTCGGGCAAGTCGGTCGGTATCAACGCGATGATTTTGAGCCTGTTGTACAAGGCCGATGCGCGCGATGTGCGCCTGCTGCTGATCGACCCGAAGATGCTCGAGATGAGCGTCTACGAAGGTATACCGCACCTGCTCGCGCCCGTGGTGACCGACATGCGCCAGGCCGCGCACGGCCTGAACTGGTGCGTGGCCGAAATGGAGCGCCGCTACAAACTCATGAGCAAGCTCGGGGTGCGCAACCTGGCCGGCTACAACACCAAGATTGACGAAGCTGCCGAGCGCGAAGAGCTCATCTACAACCCCTTCAGCCTGACGCCCGAGCAGCCCGAACCGCTGGAGCGCCTGCCTTTCATCGTGGTGGTGATTGACGAGCTGGCCGACCTGATGATGGTGGTGGGCAAGAAGATCGAGGAGCTGATCGCCCGGCTCGCGCAAAAAGCCCGCGCCGCCGGTATTCACCTGGTGCTGGCCACGCAGCGACCCAGCGTGGACGTGATCACAGGCCTGATCAAGGCCAACATCCCGACCCGCCTGAGCTTTCAGGTGTCCAGCAAGATCGACAGCCGCACCATCCTTGACCAGATGGGCGCTGAAGCGCTGCTGGGCATGGGTGACATGCTGTACATGCCCAGTGGCACTGGCTTTCCGATCCGCGTGCACGGCGCCTTTGTCAGCGACGAGGAAGTGCACCGCGTGGTGGCCTACCTCAAGGAGCAAGGCCAGCCCAATTACATCGACGGCGTGCTTGAAGGCGGCACGGTGGACGGCGAGGGCGATTCTCTGGGTGGCGGTGACGCAGTTGGCGAGAAAGACCCGATGTACGACCAGGCGGTCGAGGTGGTGCTGAAGAACCGCAAGGCTTCGATTTCGCTGGTGCAGCGGCACCTCAAAATCGGCTACAACCGCGCCGCCCGCATGCTCGAAGAGATGGAAAATGCCGGCGTGGTCAGCAGCATGTCGGGCAGCGGCCAGCGCGAGATTCTGGTGCCGGCGCGCACCGAATGACCGGCATGGTACGCACGCCAAACATGCTTTGTGCCTGGCGCCTTGTTGTGGCGGGTGTGCTCAGCCTGCTGGCCCTCAGCGCCGCAGCGCAAACAATCGGCGGCATGGACAGCCTCGAGTATTTCGTGCGCAACACCCGCAGCGGTCGGGCTGACTTCACGCAAGTGGTCACTGCGCCGGCCCGTGAAGGGCAGACCGCCAAAAGCAAAACCTCCAGCGGCACCTTCGAGTTTTCGCGGCCGAACCGCTTCAAGTTTTTTTACCAGAAGCCCTTTGAGCAAACCATCGTGGCTGACGGCCAGACACTCTGGCTGCACGACGTGGACCTGAACCAGGTGACGGCGCGCAAGCTCTCGCAAGTGATGAACGGCACGCCCGCCGCCTTGATTGCCGCCGCCCCCGACTTGCAAGGCTTGCAGGCCGACTTCACGCTGCGCGCCTTGCCTGAAAAAGCCGGTCTGCAGTGGGTGCAGGCCATACCCAAAACGCGTGACGGCCAACTGCAAAGCATCAGCGTCGGTTTTCGCAGCACGGCGCAAGGCAGCGAGCTGGCGGCGCTTGAAATCCTGGACAGCTTTGGCCAGCGCTCGGTCATGAGCTTTACGCGCTTTGAGGCCAACGCCGCTTTCAGTGCCAGCCACTTCCAGTTCAAGCCGCCCGCCGGCGCAGACGTAATCCGGCCATAAGCCGCCCCTGGACGCGCGCCGCATGGCTGACCTTTTCGAAAAAGCGCCCACCGCCCCGCTGGCCGAGGCCCTGCGCCCTAAAACGCTCGACGAGGTCATCGGCCAGTCGCACCTGATCGGCCCGGGCAAGCCGCTGCGTCTGGCCTTCGAGTCCGGCAAGCCGCATTCGATGATTCTCTGGGGCCCGCCCGGTGTCGGCAAGACCACGCTGGCCCGGCTGACAGCCAGCGCTTTTGGCTATGAGTTCATTGCCCTGTCGGCGGTTTTTTCCGGCGTCAAGGACATACGGGCATCGATGGAGCAAGCCCAGCAAAACTTGGCGCTGGGCCGCAAGACCATTTTGTTCGTCGATGAAATTCACCGCTTCAACAAAAGCCAGCAAGACGGCTTGCTGCCCTTCGTCGAGTCCGGTCTGGTGGTGTTCATCGGCGCCACCACCGAAAACCCGTCTTTTGAAGTGAACTCCGCCTTGCTCTCGCGGGCGCAGGTCTATGTGCTGCAAGTGCTCAGCGACGAAGAGTTGCAAACCCTGGTGCGCCGCGCGCAGGCCAGCGAGTTGCCGCATTTGCTCATCGACGACAGCGCTGTCAACACGCTGGTGGGTTATGCCGATGGCGATGCGCGCCGCCTGCTCAACCTGCTGGAGCAGTCGGCCAGTGCGGCAGCGGCAGCGGGTGTCACTCAGATTGACGCCGCCTTTTTGCAGGATGCGCTGACGCTCAACGCCCGCCGCTTTGACAAGGGCGGCGACAACTTTTACGACCAGATCTCGGCACTGCACAAATCCGTGCGCGGTTCGCACCCCGATGCAGCGCTGTACTGGCTGTGCCGCATGCTCGACGGCGGTGCAGACGCCCGTTACCTGTCGCGCCGCGTGGTGCGCATGGCTTGGGAAGACATTGGCCTGGCCGATCCGCGCGCCATGCAAATTGCCAACGACGCGGCCGCCACGTTTGAGCGGCTCGGCTCACCCGAAGGCGAGCTGGCCATTGCCCAGGCCGTGATCTACCTGGCCATGGCACCCAAAAGCAATGCCGGTTACAAGGCCTACAACCAGGCCAAGGCCTTCATCAAGTCAGACCGTTCGCGCGAGGTGCCCAACCACTTGCGCAACGCACCCACCCAGCTGATGAAAGAGCTCGGTCACGGCCGCCAGTATCGCTATGCGCATGACGAGCCCGAAGCCTATGCCGCCGGCGAACGTTATCTGCCCGATGACATGCCCGAGCCGCATTGGTACGAGCCGGTGCCTCGCGGCCTGGAAAGCAAGATCGCCGACAAGCTGGCGCATCTGCGTGCGCTGGACGAGGCCGCTGCGCCGCCTGCACCCAAGCCGGCCCCATAGGCTCAGGCCGCGCCTGAGCTGTTCACAAGGGTAAACACCCCAAAGGGCGATGCCTTGGCTTGATTCTCGCTGGGGTAGCGTGGCTACAATTCGCCCTCCAACACAGCAGCCGGTCAGTCATCCCTGACCTGGCCAGGCGTCCCGCAAAACCGAAGCGGGTCGGGGGTGGGTCTACAAAGAAACCGGAGAATCGATATGGAAGTCTTGCTACAGCAGATCATCAATGGTCTGGTGCTCGGCAGCATGTATGCCTTGATCGCCCTGGGCTACACCATGGTCTACGGCATCATCAATTTGATCAATTTCGCCCACGGCGAGGTGCTGATGGTGGGCGCGCTCACCAGTTGGACCATCATCGTCTGGATGCAGGAAGCCATGCCCGGCACCCCCGGCTGGCTGATTTTGCTGATCTCCCTGCTGATCTCCTTCGTGGTGTGTGGTGCGCTCAACTTCGCGATTGAAAAAATCGCTTACAGGCCGCTGCGCAACTCCCCCAAGCTGGCCCCGCTCATCACCGCCATCGGCATGTCGATCTTGCTGCAAACCCTGGCCATGATGATCTGGAAGCCCAACTACAAGGCTTTCCCCACCTTGCTGCCGGCCGAACCGCTGCACATGGGCGGCGCGGTCATCACGGTCACGCAAATTTTCATTCTGGGTGCCACCGCCGTGTCGCTGGCCATCCTGATGTACATCGTCAACTACACGCGGCTGGGCCGGGCCATGCGCGCCACGGCAGAGAACCCACGCGTGGCCGGCTTGATGGGCGTGCGCCCCGACACCGTGATCTCGGCCACCTTCATCATCGGCGCCATTCTGGCGGCGCTGGCCGGCGTCATGTACGCCTCCAACTACGGCACGGCGCAGCACACCATGGGCTTTTTGCCCGGCCTCAAGGCCTTCACGGCGGCGGTGTTCGGCGGCATCGGCAACCTGGGCGGCGCAGTGCTGGGCGGCATTTTGCTCGGGCTGATCGAGTCGATTGGCGCCGGCTACATCGGCCCGCTCACGGGCGGCGTGCTGGGCAGTCAGTACTCGGACATTTTTGCTTTCATCGTGCTCATCTTCGTGCTCACGCTCAGGCCCTCAGGCTTGCTCGGTGAACGCGTGGCCGACAGAGCCTGACTTAGCGCCGGAGAATCTTCATGAAAAAAAACAGACTCCTTTCTTTTTTGCTGGTGGCGCTGGCCCTGCTGGTCTTGCCCTTGTTGCTGCAACAGGGCGGCAACGCCTGGGTGCGCATTCTGGACATGGCGCTTTTGTACGTGCTGCTGGCGCTGGGACTGAATATCGTGGTCGGCTACGCAGGCCTGCTCGACCTGGGTTACGTGGCTTTCTTTGCCGTGGGTGCGTATTTGTTTGCACTGCTCGGCTCGCCGCACCTGGCTGAAGCTTTTCCGTGGATTGCCGCTGCCTTTCCTGATGGCCTGCACCTGCCGATCTGGGCGGTTATTCCGCTGGCCGCTGCGCTGGCCGGTTTGTTCGGTGTGCTTTTGGG
>JBIKHR010000152.1:0-7167 GCA_044362035.1 Polaromonas sp.
GGCCAGCGCCACAAACACACTGGACATGTGGGGTGCTTCGGGCGTGCCAACGGCCAGGCGCGTGAGTGGCACGGTGGCGGCAAAAATCACCACGCCGACCAAGCCCAGCCAGAGGCCGCGGCGCAGCGCTTGAGGCCCCGTCATTGCGCAGCATTCATCGCAGCACCATCCAGACGGCCGTCAGCGCGAGCACCGCCGCCATGGCACGGTTGAACCAGCGCAGCCGGGTGCCGCTGCCGTTCGGTCCGGCCAGCCATTGGCGCAGCATCGAGCCGGCCAGCGCGTAAGTCAGGTTGCTGACAAAGGCATAGGCCAGCATGACGGGCATCACCACGGCCATGCGCGCAGCAGCGTCGGCATGGCCGGCGACCCAGCCGCTGACGATGGCCAGCGCCAGCATCCAGGCCTTGATGTTGACGAATTGCAGTGCCACCCCTTGCCAGAAGCCGACCACCACGGCGCCGTCTGCCTGGCCCAGGGCCTGCGTGCGCGCCAGCCGGTTGGCCAGCCACAGCAGGTAAGCCGCCCCCAGCAATTTGATGCCCCAGCCCAGCCAGGGCAGGGCCAGCACCAGCGCGCCCAGGCCCAGCGCGCACAGCGCCAGCAGCAGGCCCCAGCCGACCGGCACGGCGCACACAAAAGGCATGGCGCGGGCCAGCCCGTGGTTGGCCGCCATCACGGTGGACAGCGTGGTGTTGGGGCCGGGGCTGAAACTCATGGCGGTGGCCAGCAGCAGCAAAGCGCTGAATTCGGAGGCATTCATGAGCCCGACTTTAATGGCTGAGCCTGTTGAAACCCCGGACGGCGAAATAAAATGCGGCTTTGCAGGCCAGATTCCGGGGCTTGCTGGCCCGCGGCCCCTTGAAAAATCGGCCCATCATCCCCAACTCGCTCTCCATGAAAAAACAAACACTTGCCTTTCAGGCCGAAGTCGCCCAACTCTTGCAATTGGTCACGCACTCGCTGTATTCCAACCCCGACATCTTTTTGCGCGAGCTGATCTCCAACGCCTCGGACGCTTGCGACAAGCTGCGTTTTGAAGCCCTGAACGACGCCGGCCTCTACGAAAACGCGCCCGAGCTGCAAGTGCGCGTGAGCTTTGACAAGGCCGCCAAGACCCTGACCATCACCGACAACGGCATTGGCCTGTCGGCCCAAGAGGCCATTGACAACCTGGGCACCATCGCCAAGAGCGGCACGCGCGAATTTGTCGCCAAGCTCTCGGGCGACCAGAAAAGCGACTCGCAGCTGATCGGCCAGTTCGGCGTGGGCTTTTACGCCGGCTTCATCGTGGCCGACCGCATCACGGTGGAAAGCCGGCGCGCCGGCTTGCCGGCCGGCGAAGGCGTGCGCTGGGTCAGCGCCGGGACCGGCGAGTTCGAGGTCGACCAGATTGAGCGCGCCGAGCGCGGCACCAGCGTCATCCTGCACCTCAAAGAAGACGCGGCCGACTACCTCAATGCCTGGAAGCTCAAGGGCATCATCAACAAGTACTCCGACCATATTTCGCTGCCCATCCTGATGCCCAAGGAAGAGTGGAAAGAAGGCGAAAACGAGCAGCCCGGCGAGATGGTCACCGCCGGCGAATGGGACACCGTCAACCAGGCCGCCGCCCTGTGGAGCCGCGCCAAGAAAGACATCACGCAAGAGCAGTACGACGAGTTCTACAAGCAGATCAGCTACGACCACCAGGCGCCGCTGGCCCACACGCACAACCGCGTCGAAGGCGGCACCGAGTTCACGCAGCTTTTGTTCCTGCCGGCCAAGGCGCCCATGGATTTGTTCAACCGCGACAAGGCCGCCGGCGTCAAGCTGTATGTGCGCCGCGTCTTCATCATGGACGACGCCGAAGCCCTGATGCCGACCTACCTGCGCTTTGTCAAAGGCGTGGTCGATTCATCGGATTTGCCGCTGAACGTCTCGCGCGAGTTGCTGCAGGAAAGCCGCGCCGTCAAAGCCATTCGCGAAGGCAACACGCGCCGCGTACTGTCGATGATCGAAGAGCTGGCCGCCAACGAGGCTGACAAATTCACCGCCTTTTACGCCGAGTTTGGCGCGGTGCTCAAGGAAGGCCTGGGCGAAGACGCCGCCAACCTGGCCCGCCTGGCCAAGCTGCTGCGCTTTGCCAGCTCAACCACCGACACCGTCAGCGTGAGCTTGAGTGACTACAAGGTGCGCATGAAAGAAGGCCAGGCGGCGATTTACTACATCACCGCCGACACCGCGGCCGCCGCCCGCAACAGCCCACAGCTCGAAATTTTCCGCAAAAAGGGCATTGAAGTGCTGCTCATGACGGACCGCGTCGATGAATGGGCGCTGAGCTTTTTGCGTGAGTTTGACGGCTCGCCGCTGCAGTCTGTCGCCAAGGGTGCGGTCGATTTGGGCACGCTGCAGGACGAGGACGAAAAGAAAGCCGCCGAAGAAGCGCAGACCCAGTTCAAGCCGGTGCTGGACCGACTGAAAGAAGCGCTGAAAGACAAGGCCAAGGACGTGCGCGCCACCACCCGCCTGGTGGACTCTGCCGCCTGCCTGGTGGTGCAGGACGGCGACATGTCCACGCAGCTGGCACGCATGCTCAAGCAAGCCGGCCAGCCGGTGCCTGAAGTCAAGCCCATCCTCGAAGTCAATGCCCAGCACCCGCTGGTGAAAAAGCTCGAAGCCAGCGAGGACAGCCAGTTCGACGACCTCGCCCACATCCTGTTTGACCAGGCGCTGCTGTCTGAAGGCGGCCTGCCTGAAGACCCGGCCGCTTACGTGCGCCGCGTCAACGCGCTGCTGCTCTAAAAGCAGCCATGCAGACATTGGCGGTGGGGTGTGGCGCAGGGTTTTCGGGGGACCGCGTGGACGCGGGCCTGCCGGTCGTGCGCACCCTGATCGCGCGCGGCGGCCCGGCAGCCATGATTTACGAGAACCTGGCCGAACGCACCCTGGCCAATCAGCACCAGAGCAAACGCAGCAACCCGCAACTGGGTTACGAGCCCTTGCTTGAGCTGCAACTGCGCCCGGTGCTGGCCGATTGCCTGGCGCACGGCATCACCATCGTCGGTAACTTCGGCGCGGCCAACCCGGAGGGCGCCGCCCGCCTGATTCAGCGCCTGGCGCAAGAGCTGGGCCTGCCGGCCCCGCGTATTGCCGTGGTGCGCGGCGATGACCTGTCAGACGATGCGGGCCGCGCCATCGTGCAGGCGCATCTGGGCGGCGGCTTTGACGCTGCACGCTTTGTCTGCGCCAATGTCTACCAGGGTGCTTTCGAAATTGCCGATGCGATACGGGCGGGTGCGCAAATTGTGGTGACCGGCCGGGTGGCCGACCCTTCACTCACGCTGGGCCCGGCGATAGCGCATTTCGGCTGGCAGCGTGAGCAATGGGACGCGCTGGCCGGCGGCACCATGGCCGGCCATTTGCTCGAATGCGGCGCGCAGGTCAGCGGCGGTTACTTTGCCGACCCGGGCATGAAAGAAGTACCGGGGCTGGACGACGTGGGGTTTCCGATTGCCGAGATCGAGGCCGACGGCAGCTGCGTGATCAGCAAGGCCGATGGCACCGGCGGGCTGGTGGACGAGCGCACTGTCAAAGAGCAGTTGCTTTACGAAGTGCATGACCCGGCTGCCTACATCACGCCCGACGTGGTGGCCGACATCAGCGCCGTCACGGTGCAGTCTGTGGGCCCCGACCGGGTGCGCTTGTCTGGCGTGCGCGGCCACCCGCGCACCGCCACGCTCAAGGCCAATGTGTTTTTTGATGGCGGCTGGTTGGGCGAGGGTGAAATTTCTTATGCCGGCCCCAACGCCGAAGCCCGCGCACGCCTGGCCATGGATGTGCTGCAAAAACGCATGGGCGCCTTGCTGGCGTTGCGCTTTGACCTGATGGGCGTCAGCAGCATTCTGGGCGACGACGCCAACCGCCTGCTGCTGCAAACGCCTGTGGGCCAGGCTCAAGACGTGCGCCTGCGCGTGGCCGGCCGGCACATCGATGTGGCCATGGTGGACCGCCTGCTGCGTGAGCTGACCGCTTTGTGGACGGGCGGCCCAGCCGGCGGCGGCGGTGTACGTGTGGCCAAACGCCAGCGCTTGTCGATGCAGTCCTGCCTGATCGCCCGCGAGAAGGTGCCGGCCTGGTTTGACTTTGCCCCGGAGGCACGCTGACATGGCCACCAAAACGCTTTACGAGATGGCCCACGCCCGCACCGGCGACAAGGGCAACAAGGTCAACATCAGCCTGATCGCCTACCGCGCCCAAGACTACGACTTGCTGGTCGAACAGATCACGCCCGAACGCGTGGCGGCGCACTTTGCGCACCGCCAGCCCACCGGGGTCACGCGCTACCTGCTGCCCAACCTGGGCGCCATGAACTTCGTGATCGAAGACGTGCTGGACGGCGGTGTTAACGACTCGCTGAACCTGGACATGCACGGCAAGGGCTTGTCGTTTCATTTGTTGACCATGCGCGTTGACGCCTGATCCCCTCGCCAGCTGCTGCGAGTCAGGCGCTCAGACTTCAAAGCCGCAAGTGGCCCGCAGCGCCGCCGACTCGGGGCCGGACAGAAGTGCGATAAATTGCGCGGCATTTTCAGCCGATTGCGCCAGCGTGCCAATCGCTGCGGTGTAGACCGTCGCCAGTTCAAACTCTTTGGGCAGGTCGGCGATCAGCTCGACGCCGTCAATGAACAAAATTTCGGTGTTCTGCGTGCAGCCGATCAGCCCCGCCTCTTTGGAGGCCGCCAGCGCGGTCATGGCCGCAGCGCCGTTGGGAAAAGGCCTCAGCGTGTTGGCAAGCGATTGCTCCAGCCCCAGCGCTTTCAGCACTTTCATAAAGTGAATGCCGGCCGTTGATTTGACTGGGTCTGCAATGTAGACGCCGGTGGCCGCCAGCAAGGCCGCCTTGAGTTCATCGGGCGAGCCGACAGCCGGGCGAGCCTGCCCGTTTTTCACGGCCACGCCTGTTTTCACCACGCCCAAGGGCCGAGCCGAGCCGGCCCGCAAATGCCCGCCCGAAGTCAGCTGGGTGATCAGCGCATCGGTGAGGATCATCACATCACAGGGTGCGCCGGCCAGCAGCTTGTCTTTCATGGCGCCGACCGCGCCAAAGGTCGGCGCAACGGCTTGGCCGTGCAGCTGTAAAAAACGATCTTGCAGGCCGGTGGCCAGCGCTTGCGCAGCGCCGGCGCTGAGGAGGTGGAGGGGGTTCATGAAGGTGATTGTCAGTCCAGCTTGATGTTGGCCTTCTTGATCACGCCGGCCCACTTGGTGATGTCATCGCGCATGTACTTGTCGAACACTGTCGGGTTCATGACCATGGGGGCTGCGCCTTGCTTGGTCCAGGTGGCTTTCACGTCGGGCTGGCTGGCGATTTTGGAGACGGCTTCATTGAGCTTGTCGACCACAGCCTTCGGTGTGCCGGTGGGCGCCATCAGGCCCAGCCAGATGGTGGCTTCATAACCGGTAACGCCGGCTTCGGTCAGTGTAGGCACTTCGGGCATCACGTCGGAGCGTTTGAGGCCAGTGGTGGCCAGTGCCTTGACTTTGCCTCCGCGCACTTGCTCGGTCATGGTGGTGACGGCATCAAACATCAGATCGACCTGGCCGCCAATGATGTCGGTGCGGGCGCCCGAGCTGCCTTTGTAGGGCACATGAACGGCATTGATGTCGGCCATGCTTTTGAACAATTCGCCAGCCATGTGGTACGGCGTGCCAGGGCCTGAAGAAGCGTAGTTCAGTTTGCCGGGGTTGGCCTTGGCGAAGGTGATCAGGTCCTTGAGGTTGTTGGCTGCCACCTTGGGGTTGGCGACCAACACCAGGTCCGAATAGTTGATCGGCGCCACGGCCACAAAGTCGCGCATCAGCACAAAGGGCTTGGTCGGGATCAGCGTCTCGTTGACGGTGTGGGTGTTCGACATCAACAGCAGGGTGTAGCCGTCGGCGGGAGACTTGGCAGCCAAATCGGTGCCAATTACAGAGCCTGCGCCCGGTTTGTTGTCCACCACGAAAGACTGGCCCATGGTGTCTGTCAGGCGCTGTGCGATGAAGCGGGCGTACACATCGGCCGGTCCGCCAACGGCAAAGGGCACGACGATCTTGACGGCGCGGCTGGGGTAAGCCTGGGCCGAAACCGGGGTGTGGGCCAGCACGCTGACGAGGCCGATGGCAGTGAGGGCGGTGCGGATGAATTGTTGGCGACGCATGGTTGTTTCCTTCTTTGGGGTGTTGGATGTGGGGTGGCAGGGCTTACTCGACCTTGCCGATTTTCTTGACGACATCGACCATGCGCTTGGCATCGGCCTGGACGTATTTTTCAAAGTCAGGGCTGTCCTGGAACTGCACCGGGCTGCCGGCACCCAGAATGATTTCTTTGACCTTGGCGTCTTGCGCGGCAGCGCGGGCGGCGGCACGTATGCGCTGGGCAATCGGCTCAGGCGTGGCCGACGGGATGAAGAGGCCGGACCACTGGGCGTATTCGGCATTGAAGCCGGCGTCTTTCAGGCTGCTTACCTCGGGCATGGAGGCGAGCTTGCCGTTGCCCCAGTGGCCGAGCACGCGCAGCTTGCCGGCCTTGACATGCTGCAGCACGGTGGCCGGGCCTGTCGAGACGGCGTCGATCTGTCCGCCCAGCAACGCCACCACGGCCGGGCCCGCGCCGGTGAAGGGCACGTGCGTGAGTTTGGTGCCGGTGGTTTGCGTCAGGATTTCCATCGGCACATGCATGGTGCCGTAGTTGCCCGAAGAGCCGTAGTTGATGGCGCCCGGACGCTTGCGGGCGTCGTCCACAAACTCCTGCACGCTCTTCCAGGGCGCGTCGGCGCGCACGGCCAGCACGGTCGGATCGGCGGTGTAGCGGGCCACCGGCCGCAGGTCATTGAGCAAAAACATGGGCGAGCGGCCCAGGATCACATCGGCCTCGGGCAGCACGGTCAGCGAGGACAGCGCCATCAGGATGGTGTAGCCGTCCGGCTTGGCTTTTGCGGCCAGGCCCATGCCAATGCCGCCGCCTGCGCCGCCTTTGTTTTCAATGACGACCGGCTGGCCCAGCTCGCGCGACATGGCTTCAGCCACCGGGCGCGCTACCAGGTCGGCCAGGCCGCCGGGCGGAAAGGGCACGATCATGGTGATGGAGCGGGTGGGCCAGCTGCCTTGCGCGAAGGCGCTCAAAGCGCTGGACAGCAGCAGGGC
>JBIKHR010000153.1:0-7134 GCA_044362035.1 Polaromonas sp.
CCCCAAAAATGAAATATAAAACGCGCGGATTAACGCAGTATTAAGACCCCGGCAAAAGACTCAGACCGAATCAACCTTGATGTTTTGCGTCGCCACCACTTTTTGCCAGCCGGTGAAGTCTTGCGCCAAAAACCGGCCCAGCGACTGCGCGCCCTGGGCTGAGGGCTCCAAGGCGTCAAGCTGAAAGCGGGCCAGAACATCGGGCAGCTTGACCACTTTGGCCACCGCCTCGCTCAGGCGCTCGACCACGGCATCGGGTGTGCCCTTGGGGGCAACCAGCCCGAAATAATTGAGCACGTCAAAGTCGGCAAAACCGGACTCGGCCATGCTGGGTACCTGCGGCAGCGCTGACGAGCGTTTGGCCGTGGTGACGGCCAGCGCTTTTACGCGGCCGTCGCGCACAAACGGTGCGAGTGCCGGAATGGTGCCGGTCACCAGTTGGATCTGGCCTGAGATCATGTCCAGCGTGGCCGGTGCAATGCCGCGGTAGGGAATGTGGGTAATGAAGGTGCCGCTGCGCGCCTTCAGTGTTTCAAGCACCAGGTGGTTGATGCCACCTGCGCCGGCCGAGCCGTAATTGAGCTGGCCCGGGCGCTGGCGGGCGTATTCGATCAGCTCGCGCATGTTGGCCACAGGCAGGTCTTTGTTGGCCGCCCACAGCAGCGGGCCGTTGGCGATCATGCTGACCGGCGCGAAACTGCGCAGCGGGTCATAGCCGGCTTGCGGCAGCACGGCGGCCACGGTGGTGAAGGGGGCGGCCACCAGCAGCAGGGTGTGGCCGTCGGGCGCGCTCTGGGCCACATGCTGGGCGCCGATGGCCCCTGAGGCACCAGTACGGTTTTCCACCACAAAGGTGCTGCCCATGACTTCGCCCAATTTTTGCGCCATCAGGCGACCGACGGCGTCGGTGCCAGCGCCGGCTGCAAACGGGATCACGATGCGCACCGGGCGTTCGGGGTAGGTGGCGGCGCGCACCAGTGGAAAAGCACAGACAGAGGCTGCAGCGGCGGCGCGGGTCAGGAGAAGGCGTCTGGAAGAGTTCATGGTGGTCGTCTTTGTTGAGCTTGGGTAAATGATAACGAAGGAATGCTCTCATCACTGCATGACAAGACGATGACGAATCAGGGTTAGCCCTTGCCCGCGGGCCGCCCGCTAAACTGCTGGCATGAGCACCATCAACCGCATCGAAGCACAGGTTTTTAACGTTTCTGCCAAGACCAATTGGGTCTTTATTGCGGTGACGGCTGCCGATGGCCGCACCGGTTGGGGCGAGGCCTCGCTGATCGGTTGGGAGCCCCTGCTGGTGGCGGCCACGCGTGAACTGGCGCTGAAATGGGAGGGTCGGCCGCTGGCCGATGCGCAGGCCGGGCTGCGGGTGTCGCCGCAGTCGCCCGGCGGGCTGGTTTTTAATTCGGTGGTCAGCGCCGTGCAGCAGGCGCTGGCCTGCCTGCTCGACGGCAGCGTGCCCGGCGCGCCTGCGGCCCCCGAGTTGGCCGGGCCGGTGCTGCGCCGCAGTGTGCCGCTGTACGCCAACATCAACCGCGCCACCCGGCTGCGCACGCCACAGGGTTTTGTAGATACCGCATTGCGGGCGCGGGCCCAGGGTTTCAGCCGTTTCAAGGCCGCGCCTTTTGACGGGCTGACGCCGGCACTGTGCGCCACGCCGCAGGGCCAGGCGCTGATAGCGCATGGTGTCGAATGCATGTTGGCCCTGCGCCAGGCGCTGGGCCCTGATGCGATGCTGATGGTGGACTGCCACTGGCGCTTTGA
Organism: Polaromonas sp.; assembly: GCA_044362035.1. Classification (GTDB taxonomy): domain Bacteria; phylum Pseudomonadota; class Gammaproteobacteria; order Burkholderiales; family Burkholderiaceae_C; genus Polaromonas. The sequence continues at coordinate 1,771 of JBIKHR010000153.1, forward strand.
CGAGGCCCGCGCCTTGCAGGCCCTGCAAGACCTGGCCCCGGTGGCTTTGCACTGGTTTGAATGCCCCATAGCCGAGACGCATGCCCACTGGCCGGCCATGCGCCGCTTGCGCGCCGCCACGCGCGAGCAGGGTGTGCTCTTGGCCGCGGCCGAGACGCAGGTGGGACTGGTGTCTTTTCAGACGCTGTTTGACGAAGCGCTCTATGACGTGGTCATGCCCGACATCAAGTACTGCGGCGGGCCGCTGGAGATGCTGAAAATTGCCCGGCGTGCGGCGGAGTACGGTGTGCAGTTTTCACCGCACAACCCCTCTGGCCCGGTGTGCACCTGGCACAGTTTGCAAATTGCAGCGCTGGCGCCCGAGTGCGCTATGCTCGAGCTGCAGTTTGACGAAAGCGATCTGTATGACGCGGTGCTGGACGGCGCACCGCTGTCCACACAAGGTGGCAGCCTGCGCCTGGAGCGCCCTTACGGTCAAGGTCTAGGCCTCAACATGCAGGTCTTGCAAGCCCACCCCTATCAGCCGGTACCGCCGGGCATAGAGACCCAGCTCAACCGCTGAATCGGCCCTCAATCAGCCCGAATGTTACGTTCGGCTGCAAGCTTTTTCCAGCGCACCACATCGCCTGATACGCGGGCCGCAAAAGCTTCGGGGGTGCTTGGTGCCGGGTCGCAGGCCAGCGTGGCCAGCCTGGCTTTGACATCGGGATGTTCCAGGGCCTGGTTGACCAGTGCGTTGATGCGCGTGATGACGGCCTTGGGCGTGCCTGCCGGTGCCAACACACCAAACCAGGCCAGAGTGTCAAAGCCGGGCAGGGTCTCGGCCATCGCCGGCACATCGGGCAGGCTGTGATGGCGTTTGGGCGTGGTGACCGCCAGCGCCTGCACTTTGCCCGACTTGATCAGTGCCGACCACGGCGGCAAATTGCCGATCATGACCTGCGACTCGTCGGCCATCAATGCGTTGACGGCGGGGGCAGATCCTTTGTAAGGGATATGGGCCATGTCAATGCCGACCATGCTCTTGAACAGTTCGGCGGACATGTGGGCTGAGCTGCCAACGCCACCGGATGCGTAGTTCAGTTTGCCAGGATTGGCTTTGGCGTAGGCCAGAAATTCAGTCAGGGTTTTGACCTTGACCGAAGGGTTCACCACCATCACATTGGGTGTGGTGCAGATCATGGCGACCGGCGCAAAGTCCTTGACCACGTCGTAGTTGAGTTTGGTGTAAATACCGGCATTGACGCCGTGCGAGCCGGCGTTGCCGACGATCATGGTGTAGCCGTCAGGCGCAGACTTGGCCGCCGCTTCAGAGCCCAGCACGCCGCCTGCGCCCGGTTTGTTTTCGATGAAAACCGTCTGCCCGATTTCGCGGGAAAGGCGGTCCGCGATCATGCGCCCCATGGCATCCGAGCCGTCGCCCGGGGTGCTGGGCACGATCCAGCGGATCGGCTTGGAAGGGTAGCTTTGCGCGATGGCAAGCGGGCTGCCCAGTGCAAGGGCCAAAGTCAGGGAGCTGGTCAGTTTCATGAGGTTTCATCCGTGTAAGACACACACGGAATTTTGGCAGGCCGGTCAGCCAGGGTGACTAGCGAAAAACCCCAACCATGCCGTCGCCAATTTTGTTGGGCGCGGCGCTCAAGGTCTAGTCCCTTTGTCCTACATCTCAAAAGTCGCCGGACAAGGCTAATAGAGCTTAGTCGTCGTCTTGGTGTGGAGCTGTGTTGATCTGTGAAAAAAATAATCGAGTCCAACTCTGGCGCGCCCGGCCCGATGCGCTGTGGCTGATGGAATGGCGAGGGCTGACGGATTTGCTGGATGACGCCGAGCGCCAGCAGGCCGGACGGTTTCGCTTTGTGGCAGACCGGCGCGCTTATGTGCTGGCCCACGGGCTCAGGCGCCTGGCGCTGGCCGCATGGCTTAAGGTGCCGGCCGCATCGCTGCGTTTTGGTGCTGTCGCCGGTGGCCGGCCGCAACTGCTGGCGCCTGCGCACCGGCCGGTTTTTTTTAGCCACACATACACCCGGGAGGCCGTGTTGGTGGCGCTCTCGTCAGACGCCGCTGTGGGCATTGATGTCGAGAGCACACAGGGCCCGCACGTCAGCGCGGCACTGCTGGCCGGTTTCATCGCGCAGCCCGACGTGGCCGATCCGGATTTTTACTTTTACTGGACGGCACTCGAGGCCTTCTGGAAAGCCGCGGGCACGGGCCTCACTCAGGGGCAACCGCGTCTTCATTTTGAGCGCAGCGCCGCAGGCCATTGGCTGGCCAGGCCGGAGTCGCTGCCCGGTGCCGCGCCGGCCAACCGGCCCACCTTGATATTCACGGTCACTGCACCGCCCGGCTGCTGCGCCAGCCTTGCGCTGCGCGCGCCGGCACGCAGCGCCGGCTGGCTGATCGAAGAGCGAGACCTTGCCAGCGATGGCGAATGGATGGGCTGGTTAGAAGTTTCTTCACTTTGATGCAGCACCCCGAAACACTGGAAATTGACAAGGAAAAAACGATGATCATCAACATGACCACAGCGGTTTTTGTCGGCGGCGGCAGTTTGCTAATCCGATGTGCACAGGCTTACCGGCAAGCTGGCCACACCGTGCAGGCCGTGGTGTCAGACAACCCGCAGATTTTGCGCTGGGCCCGCGAGCAGGAGATTCGCGCCTTGCCCATGGGCGACCCTGCCACGCTGGAGCTGGACGGGCTGGACTTTGATTACCTGTTCAGCGTGGCCAACCTGCGCATATTGCCCGCCGCACTGATTGCGTCGGCGCGGCAACTGGCCATCAATTTCCATGACGCGCTGCTGCCGCGCTACGCCGGCCTGAACGCGCCGGCCTGGGCGCTGCTGGCCGGCGAGACCACACACGGCGTGACCTGGCATGAGATGACGCCGGAGGTCGATGCCGGCCGCATCGTGCGGCAAAGCGGGTTTGCCCTTGCCGCCGATGAGACCGCCTTGAGCCTGAACACCAAGTGCTACGAGGCGGGCCTGGCCAGCTTTCAGGCCTTGCTGGAAGACCTGAACCACGGCCGTCTCACGCTCACGCCGCAGCAGGGCTCGGCCGAATACATGGGTGCAGCGGCCCGCCCGGCGGGCCTGGGGACGCTGGACTTTTCCATGAGTGCGGCCGACGTGGGCAGGGTGGTGCGCGCGCTGGATTTTGGTCCGCACCCTTATCTCAATCCGCTGGCGCGGCCCAAGATTTTCACAGGGGAGCAGCTCTTGCCGGTGCGCTCGGCGCACGTCATTTCAACGCCAACACAGGCCTACCCCGGCACCGTGCTGGGCGTGCAGGGCGACACAGTGGAAGTGGCCACCGCCGATGGCGTGGTGGTGTTGGGCGGTTGCACCGACCTGGCCGGGCAGCCCCATGCCTTGCGGGCCGGCATGCTCTTGCCCGCGCTCAGCGAAGAGTTGAGGGCGGCCCTGGCCGGGCGCAGTCTGCAGACCGGCCGCGGCGAAGCCTTCTGGTTTGACGCCTATGCCCGGCTGACGCCTTTGGCCTGGCCTTATCCGCAACTGCTGGCGCTTGCCAGACCCGAGGGCGCGGCGGCCGAGCCCTGGGTTTTCCCGTTGCAGGTGGCCGCCCAGGGCGAGCGCAGCGTGGCGGGTTTGCTGGCCTGGTTGTCGATGCTGACCGGCCAGTCACGGCTGAGCGTTTTTTATGGTGACGAGTCGCTGGCCGCGCAAGCCCGCGGGGTCGAACCCTGGCTCTCGCCCTGGGTGCCGCTCAACATTGAAATAGCGCCGGCCGAAGCTATCGCCACGGCGCTTGAGCGCACTCATTTGCATATCGGCCGGCTGCACCGTGCCGGCCCTTGCCCGCGTGACCTGCCGGGCCGCTTGGCTGAACCCTTGGCTGCGCCGGCGCAAAGTGTCAGCTGGGGCGTGTGCCTGGACCCTGGCTTCAGTTGGGACGGACTGGACAGCGCTTCGCTGCTGCTGACGGTGGACAGCACCGGCCGGCAACTCGTGCTGGCGGCCGACAGCGCCGTCTTTGCACCGGCCACCGCCACGCTGATGGCCACGCATCTGGCGGCTTACCTGCAAGCCTTTGAGGCCGCCAGTGACCCGATGGCGCTCAACGAAATCCCGCTGCTGCCGCCGGCCGAGGCCGCGCAGTTGCTGGGCCTGAACGCCACTGCCACCGCTTATGACGACAGGCACTGTGTGCATGAAGACATCACCGTCCGCGCAGCGCTGCAGCCTGAGCGGACCGCCATCCACTGCCAGTCCAGCTCGCTGACTTACGGTGCGATGGAGGCGCAGGCCTGCGTGCTGGCGGCACGTTTGCGCCGGCGCGGCGTGCAGCCGGGTGACGTGGTCGGCCTGTGCCTGGAGCGCTCGCCCGATCTGGTGCTCAGCCTGCTGGCCATCTGGAAGGCGGGTGCAGCTTATTTGCCGCTGGACCCGGCCTACCCGGCGCACCGCCTGCATTTCATGGTTGAAGACTCGAGCACCCGGCTGGTGCTGAGCACGGCGGCGCTGGCGCACAGCCTGGCCCTGCCGCCCAGTAAAACCCTGCTGCTGGACGATGCTGAGCCGCTGGACGGTATTGCTCTGGTGCCCGCCGCGCAGGATGACGCATCAGCAGTGCCCCAAGTGCCAGCGGCTGATCGTCCCGCCTATGTCATCTACACCTCGGGCTCCACCGGTCAGCCCAAAGGCGTGGTGGTAACGCATCGCAATGTGATGAACTTTTTTGCCGGCATGGACCAGCGTGTGCCGCACGAGCCGGCTGCACGCCTGTTGGCTGTGACCAGTTTGTCGTTTGACATTTCGGTGCTGGAACTGTGCTGGACGCTCAGCCGCGGCCTGACGCTGGTGCTGCATGCCGGTGCTGCAACTGTGCGCAGCAGCGGTCCGGGTTTCAGTCTGTTTTTCTTTGGCAACGACAGGCCGGAGCAGCCGCACGAGCGCTATCAGTTGCTGCTGGAGGCGGCGCGTTTTGCCGACCGAGAGGGCTTTGAAGCGGTCTGGACACCGGAGCGTCACTTTCATGCCTTTGGCGGCCTGTACCCCAACGCCGCCATGACCAGCGCCGCGCTGGCCGCAGTGACCACGCGCGTGCACATACGTGCCGGCAGTTGCGTGCTGCCGCTGCACCACCCGATACGCGCTGCCGAAGACTGGGCCTTTGTGGACAACATCTCGCAGGGCCGCGCCGGCGTGTCATTTGCCGCCGGCTGGCAGCCCAATGATTTTGCTTTGGCACCTGGCGCTTTTGCCGACCGCAAAGCGGGCATGTTCGAAGGCATCGACAAGGTGCAGCGTTTGTGGCGGGGCGAGCGCGTGGACTTTCCCGGGCCCTTGGGCGAAGACGTTGGTGTGCAGACGCGGCCCAGCCCGATCCAGCGCGAGATTCC
>JBIKHR010000154.1:0-7114 GCA_044362035.1 Polaromonas sp.
CGGTGCCTTGCTCATGGTCCTTGCGGCCAGCGCCTCTTACATTGCCGTGCCTGCAGTTCTCCGGTATGCCGTGCCGGAGGCCAGTCCATCGCTGTACTTCGGGCTCAGTCTTGGCGTGACGTTTCCCCTGAACATTTTGTTCGGTATCCCGGTGTACGTCGCACTGGCCAAAGCGGTGCTGATTTAAAAAATCAGAGGATGTGAAAAGCAAAAAAGCGTGGGCCGCATACCGGCCCACGCTTGCTTTGAAAACTACGCTATCAGGACATTTGTTGGATGCCAGACAAGACCCAACCACCGTTGTCCTGGCGGGCCTTCATCAAGTGCCAGACTTCGTCAAATGATTCATCCGGTTCCTGGCCGCCGTCGCTGATCACACCATTGAAGCGGACACTCACCACATAGTGGTCCACATCTTCCACGACCTCGATCACCTCAGCGTTGATGCTGAGCACCTCGGTTTTCTGAACTGCAGTTCCCCGGCTGGCCAATTCCTGCTTGAGTTCGGCAAACATTTCAGGTGTTGTGAACTTGCGGATATCGTCGAGATCGTTTGCATCATTGGCGGCTTGCAAGCGGATGAAGTTGGCCTTGGCGTTGCGTTCAAAACTAGCGCTGTCAAAGTCTGCGGGCACACGGCTCGCAACGGCGCCTGCACCGATGCCGGAGGCAATGCCCGAGCCAATGCCGGAACCACTTTGAAAGCTACCTGCTGCAGGCATGGCAACTTTGTACGCCGGCGCGCCCTGATCTGATTGATTTGTGCCTTGCGCCGCTCCGGCGTTCACATGCGCGTATTGCAAGCCACCCCGTTGCGTTGCCTGGGCTTGTTGCCCTGCTGCACGCTTGCGCATGAAAAAGCCGATAGCGACCATCACTGCGGCGGCCAATAAGCCGATCATCAGCATGGAGGCCAACTCCTCACCAAAGCCCAGGTGGGAAGCCAAAGCCGCCAGTCCCAGACCTGCGGCGAGACCGGCAACCGGGCCCATCCAGGAGCGTGAAGGCGCTGCGGCTGCCGCGCCCGCAGCCGGCGCTGCTGATGGCGTGGCTGCGGGTGGCGCCTTGTTGGGCGTCGCCTGGCGTTGCGTGCCCATGGACTTGCCGGAGCCCATGCGTTTGGCGGCTTCGGCATCCATGGCCGCCGTGGTGAGACCGAGGGTAAAAACCACGGCCATGAGTGTGAGTAGACGTTTCATGACAATCCCCTTTAAAAAAACCAATAAACGAACACGAGGGTAGGCAAAAAAACGAACAATAAAAAGCAGTATTTAGGTTAATTAAACTTCGTAAAAACAGGAATTTCGACCCATGCTGTCGGGCCTGTGATGGCGCTTGGCTGGCCTAGAGCGCTGCTTGCAAAATCAGCTGTACCAGCGGGTGCTGCACTTTCCTTTCGGTGCCGATCGCAAAAAAGTGATCGGTCACCCCTTCGCAAGGGCCTAAACGCTGCACCGGGTAATGCGCCAACAAATCTTCGTGTGCCCACTCGGCAGCAGGGAAAACGCCCATCCCACTGGAACCAAATGTGTTCAGCAGCGCACTGTCTTCAAACTCGCCCACGATGCGCGGACGGATAGCGTGTTGCTCAAACCAGTGATCGAGCCTGGCGCGCACGGCCGCATGGGCGGTGGGCAAGAGAATGGGCACCGTTGCCAGGCTGTGTGGAAAGTCCTTGCTCGCCGCCGCCAGCATGTCCGGCGTTCCGTACCAAGCCAGCGCAGATGACCCGATGCGATGGCTGTACAGCTTGATGTTGGGGTTGCCTGGTGCCGCTCGGTCTGACAACACCATGTCCAGACGATGCAGCGCAAGGTCCCCTAGCAACTCATCGAACTCACCTTCATGGCACAGCAAGCGCAAGTTGGGCTCATGAATGACCGGTTGCAGAAGGCGGCGCACCACGAGCTTCGGCAGACCATCTGAAATACCCACCCTCAAATGCACGATCGGCGCGCTCACTGCATCACGCACCAAAGCCGGCAGGTTCTCACCCAGTTGAAAAATCAGGTCTGCCTGCTGCATGGCGGCCAGACCGGCCTCCGTCAGCACCAGCCCACGCCCGGCAGGTTTGAGCAGGGCGTAGCCCAGCGAGCGCTCGAGTTCACGCACCTGGGCGCTGACGGTTTGAACCGCCATGTCCAACTTTTCTGCAGCCCGCGAGATGCCACCTTCTTTGGCCACAACCCAAAAATAATACAGGTGCTTGTAGTTAAAGGCCGTGCTCATATTTAGCTTTTTCAAGAGTTTTAGTAAGGAATTCTCTGCTTTTTAAATGCCTATTAGACACCTATCTTTGGGGCTTGACTCACCCGCCGGAGGCATTGGAATGCCTTCTCTTCTCTGCAAACATTGCGAAAGACCCTGTATGAAATGCCCTGCCTGCCCCGACGCCACCTTGCTGATGACTGACCGGCAAGGTGTCGAAATTGACTATTGCGCCGCTTGCCGTGGTGTCTGGCTGGACCGGGGCGAGCTCGACAAGTTGCTGGAGCGCGCGGCTTTTGCTGCCGCGCCGGCGCCTGTGGCGCAGAACCGCAAGCAATTGGATGTTGCAGACCTGGATTACCGTGGCGATCAGCGTTATCACCGCCAGCGCAAAAAATCGTGGCTGAACGAAATTTTTGACTGAGGCGCTGCGACCAGTTGGGTGTCGACAACTGGTGCTGGTTAGAATTTCCCGCATGAAATGGATTCGTATGCAAGGCCGCCAAGGCCATCCCACCTACGCCCACGTGAACGGCGATGTGGTTCAGCCGGTGCTCGGTTCCCCGTATGCTGACTGGCAGGATGATGGTGATGCGCTAGCGCTTGAACAAGTGCAGTGGCTACCGCCCGCCCTGCCTTCCAAGGTCATCGCTTTATGGAAAAATTTTCATGCGCTGGCCATCAAGCAGAACCAGAGCATTCCTGAGGAGCCTCTGTACGCCTTGCGCGCACCCAGCAGTTTGGCTGCCCACCAGCAAGCGGTGATCAAACCAGCCAGTTACGACGGTGCGGTTTTTTACGAAGGCGAATTGGCCTTGGTGGTGGGGCGGCGTATGCGCGCCGTAGCGCCAGAGCATGCCCGGGATCACTTGCTGGGATGCACGATTGCAAACGATGTGTCGGCCATGGAACTCATCAACCGTGACGCCAGCTTTGCCCAGTGGTCCAGGGCCAAAAGTTTCGACACCTTTGGCGTGCTGGGTCCTTGGATTGACACCACATTTGATTGGACCTCTGCCAGTGTGCGTACCCGTGTCAATGGCCGCGAGCGACAGAATTACCCACTGTCAGATATGATTTTTGAGCCTCTGTCGCTGCTTTCGCGTCTGTCGCATGACATGACACTGGAGCCCGGCGATGTGGTGCTGTGCGGCACCTCCGTCGGTTCCCTGCCCATGCGTTTGGGCACCGATGTGGAGATAGAAATAGACGGTCTGGGTGTGCTCAGCAACCGCTACGGCTGAGAGCGGCACTGCGATACAGGTACCTCGTTTCAGGCTTTTTGCAGCGCCAACTTGCCAGCTTGCTGCGTCAAGGTGTGAGACAGCAAGGATGTGACCGCGTAGATCGCGTCCAGGGTCGGGGTCGGGGAATCGGTGATGCGCGCCAATTCAACGACACTGCCCAAAATCGCTTCCAACTCCAAGGCGCGACCCTGCTCCACATCTTGCAGCATGGATGTCTTGTGCGCACCCACCGCTTGAGCGCCGGCAATCCGTTGATCGACGGACACTTTGAATGTCACGCCCAGCTTTTCACCGACGCGCTGCGCTTCTTCCATCATGCGCTGAGCCAACCCCCGCGTGAGCGGGTAAGTGCAAATGTCCTCCAGCGTGGCGTGGCTGAGCGCACTCACAGGGTTAAAGGTGAGGTTGCCCCAGAGCTTGACCCAAATTTCTGAGCGGATGTCGCGGGAGACGGGCGCTTTAAAGCCTGCGGCCATCATGGACTTGCTCAGCGCTTCAATCCGTGGGCTGCGTTGGTTGTCGAGCTCACCCAGTGTGAAGCGGTTGCCTTCAATGACTTTCACCACGCCGGGTTCCAATAATTCGGCAGCCGGGTAGACGATGCCACCGATGATGCGATTGACCTCTATGCCAGCGCCCAGTGCACCGTCAGGGTCTACGCTGCGCAACTGCTGAGCTTCGTAGGCGCCACCGAGCTTCTGGAAGTACCACCAAGGGATGCCGTTGACCATGCTGACCACCATGGTCTCCGGGCCAAAGAGGGCTTGCATGCCAGGCACTAAATCGAGCAGCTGATGCGCCTTGGTTGTGAGCAACACCACGTCCTGGGGGCCGGCCTCAATCGGATCCTGCACGGCGCGGACATGTTTGGCTTGCTCCGTACTGCCATCTGGCAAATGCAGTGTCATTCCGTGGGCGTTGATGGCCGTCAGGTTACGGTTACGGGCGATGAAGGTGACGTCCTCCCCGGCCAGTGACAGTTTGGCGCCCAAGTAACCACCAATGGCACCAGCTCCAACGATGGTGTATTTCATGACTTAGAACTCGCCCTGTACAAACGATCCAAAACCAAGGCCAATGCGCTGCGCCAATCCAATGCGTTGCAGTTTCCCCGTAGCGCCCTTGGGCAATTCCTCAACAAACAAAACTTTCTTGGGTACCTTGAAAGCAGCCACACGGGCCGAGACAAAGAGCTGAAGTTCGCGCTCGGAACACTCGTGACCCTCATGCAGTACCACCATGGCCGCCACTTCTTCGCCCAAGCGCTTGTGTGGCGCACCAAAGACCACAACCTGGGCTACCGACACATGGTCGAGCAAAATCTCATCAATTTCCCTTGGGCTGATCTTCTCGCCACCGCGGTTGATGATTTCCTTCAAGCGTCCTGTGATGCTGAGGTAGCCCTCATCGTCCAACATGCCTTGATCGCCTGTGCGAAACCAGCCGTCGACAAAGGCATCCGCATTGGCCTTGTCATTGTTTTCATAACCCGGGGTGACATTGGGACCGCGAATGACTATTTCGCCAATTTCTCCAGTGGCCAAGAAGCTGCCATCTTCGCCAAAAATACGAATTTCCGGTCCAGCTGCCTGGCCGACGGTTCCAGGCTTTCGCTTGAGAGGTGGCAGGGGGTTGGCCGCCATTTGGTGACACGCTTCGGTCATGCCGTAAGACTCCACCAGGGGCGCGTTGAACAACTGCTCGATCTGTTCAATGAGTTGTGGCGGAATCGACGACGATGACGAGCGAATGAAACGCAAGGGGTGCCTGGCAATGGTCTGCGCATTGTGCTTGGCACGTGTAGCAATAGCCAAGTGCATCGTAGGCACAGCGGTGTACCAGGTGGGCTGGGCCTCTTCCATCCATTTAAAAAAGCGCAGGGCGTTGAAACCCGGGGTGCAAAAAACGCTGGAACCCGCAGAAAGAGGTGCCAGCAGACCCGCGATCAAGCCATGAATATGGAACAAGGGCATGATGTTCAGACCACGGTCTTGCGGTGTGAACTGCAGCGTGGCAGCGATGTGCTTGGCCGATGCGCCTAAATTATCGACCGTGAGCGGCACGCGTTTGGGCTTGGAGGTGGTACCCGATGTGTGCAAAATCATGGCAACGTCGCCGCCAGAAGCAGGGCCACCGTGGTCGCAGTGAGCAGGTTCACCCGCAGCCAGTGTGAATTGGCCCGCACAAGCGCCGTCAGGAACGCTCAGTTCAATGGTTCGTATGCCTAATTTCTGAGCGGCCGCCAAAGCTGGTGAGTCGCTGCCTTTCTCAATAATGAGCGCACAGGCTTGCAAGTCATCCAGGTAGAACTCGAACTCTTCAATACGGTACGCCGGATTCAGCGGTGCACTGGTTGCTGAACAGGCGCATGCCAGAAAACAAGAAGCCATCTCAGGACCATTGGGCAGCACGATGGCGACTCTGTCGTTGCGACCAATGCCCGCGTCGTTGAGTATCTTGGTCGTGCTGGCGACCAATTGCCGCAAACCGAGAAAGTCCAGCGGGGCTCTGGAGGGAGCAGAGATAGCGATGTCTGCATCGGAGCCAGCATTGAGCAAGTCTGTGAGCTTCATGAGTTTGCTAACAAATAAGTAAACATAAAGGATTTCTAATATACCAGCCCTAAACATGTGCAACGTTTCGTCAATCCAGCAAACTTTCGATGACAACCCCCGTCTAAACTGCTTGAAGTTGATCAACCACACACTACCGCCATGGCCATGACATCGACAACTTCTCAGGACAATCTGGCGCTGGGCATTGCTCGCGCCATGTTGGAGGGTTTCGAGCGCCACTACAACATGTTCAGCGAGACCAATCGCGCAGCGAAACACCGCTTTGAGACGGCTGATTGGCATGGGCAACGGCGTGCTATGCGAGACCGCATAGAGTTCTACGACAAACGTGTAGGCGAAGCCACCCAGCGCTTAGAAGCAGATTTTTCGGTGTCGACTTTGCCTGTAGAAATATGGCGGGATATCAAGCGGCTCTATGTGGGTTTGTTGGTGGAGCATCAACAACCTGAGTTGGCCGAGACATTTTTTAATTCGGTGACCACCAAGATCCTGCATCGCAGTTATTTCCACAATGATTTCATCTTTGTTCGGCCTGCGGTTTCAACTGAATACCTCGAACTTGAGGACGGCACGGGACCCGGTGCCTACCGCGTTTATTACCCGAATTTTCCCGTTTGGCATCAGACCTGGGCGCAGCTATTGCGCGACTTCAAGCTTGACCTAAGGTTTGAAGACTTAGAGCGTGATGCACTTGATGTTGCCGAAGTATTACAAAGCGTTTTGGGCATGTCATTTGTTCCCAGAGCCAACTTCCAAATTCAAATTCTTTCTAATTTGTTTTACAGAAACAAGGGGGCTTACGTTGTCGGCAAGATCATCAATGGCTATCAGGTGACCCCTATCGCCTTGCCCTTGCTGCACACGGCCACAAGCGAGCTTGCGGTCGACACCGCATTGCACACTGAAGACGACTTGCAAACTTTGTTCAGCTACGCACGGGCTTATTTCATGGTGGACATGCAAATTCCCAGTGCCTATGTCCAATTTTTGCGCACTTTGATGCCCCGAAAACCCAGGGCGGAAATTTACAGTGCGCTGGGTTTGCAAAAGCAGGGGAAAAACAGCTTTTACAGAGATCTGCTG
>JBIKHR010000155.1:0-7048 GCA_044362035.1 Polaromonas sp.
GTTCGGGGCTGAGCGCCAGGCCTTCATGCGGCGTTTCGGCGCGGGAGGTGTCGGCCTGCGGGCGTTTGAGCCGGCGCGCCAGTTGCACCGCCGTCAACTCGCGCAACTGCGGCGGTAGCGCGGCCAGTGCGACCTCGCCAAGCGAGCGCTGGTAGTACCCCGCCGTGAACGCCACCAGACGCCGCCAGGTGGCGTTCAACGGCGGCAGTCCATCCAGAGCGCCCAGCACCGTTTTGGCTTGCCCGGGGGCCAGGCTACCGCTGTCCGGCAGCGTTTCCCAGACCACGCCCAGCACCTCGCGGCGGCCCAGCGGTACGCGCACCAACTGGCCTGGCGCCAGTGGCAACTCACTTCGGTAAGTCAGTGGCCCGGCTATGCCGCTGTGGGCCGGGGCGGCCACCACAACGCTCAGCCAGAAGCTCATATTTGTGTTGATTTTCTCGGGTTCCACATCCGTATTCGCTTGTAAGTGCTTGATTTACAAACCTCTTTCTATCTTTCCAAGTTTTCTGTGGATAACTTTGTTGATAGATCACCCCCGCGGGGCGCCGGGCCTTTGAAATCAAGGGCTTTTCCAGAATGCCCGTAAAAAAAGCAGCCTGCATGAATCCTTATAAATCAACAACTTACGTGCGCTACGTCTTTTGTAGCGTGACTGTGAGCTTTTCTGGGTCTTCACTGCAATGCAGCATGATTTTTGTGCATAAGTCACTGGCGGATGCGCTTTTTTCGTGCTATGAGCACGCTTGCGCTTGCAGTGGATGTGTTGATTTGGCCGCGTTGCCGGCCCTTTCTCAGCTTGAATCCGGTTTCAAGTCTGCCGCAATTTACGCGAATGCGTGTGCACAGCGTTGACCAGCGCCGCCACATTCTCAGGCGGTGTGAACTGGCTGATGCCGTGGCCCAGGTTGAAGATGTGCGTTGGGCCGGTGGTGTTGCTGTCGGTGTGCGGCTTGCCAAAACTGTCGAGGACGCTGGCCACTTCAGCTTCAATCTGCGGGGCCGATGCAAACAGCACGTTGGGGTCGATGTTGCCTTGCAGCGCCTTGCCCGGGCCGCCCACTGCGCCGCCCACCAGCGCGCGCGCCTGAGCCAGGTTGACGGTCCAGTCCAGGCCCAACACCTCGCAGTCGAGCGAGGCCATGTCTTTCAGCCACAAGCCGCCGCCCTTGGTGAAGACCAGGCGCGGAATCGTCACGCCGTCGTGTTCGCGTTTGAGCTGGGCCAGCACGCGCTCTGTGTAGGCCAGGCTGAACTTTTGAAAAGCGCCGTCGGCCAGCACGCCGCCCCAGCTGTCAAAAATCATCACGGCCTGTGCGCCGGCTTCGATCTGCGCGTTCAGGTACGCGGCCACCGCGTCGGCGTTGACGGCCAGCATGCGGTGCATCAGGTCGGGGCGCTGGTACAGCATGGTCTTGACCAGGCGGTAGTCGTCAGAGCCCGCGCCCTCGACCATGTAGCAAGCCAGCGTCCAGGGGCTGCCCGAAAAACCAATCAAAGGCACCCGGCCATTCAGGGCCTTGCGAATCGAGGTGACCGCGTCAAACACATAGCGCAGCTTGTTCATGTCGGGCACTTCGAGCTTGGCCACGGCCGCCTCGTCACGCACGGCGGTGGCAAACTTCGGGCCCTCGCCCAACGCAAAAGACAGGCCCAGGCCCATGGCGTCCGGCACGGTCAGGATGTCGCTGAACAAAATGGCCGCGTCCAGCGGGTAACGCTCCAGCGGTTGCAGCGTCACTTCGGTGGCGTAGTCGGTGTTGGTGGCCAGTCCCATGAAGCTGCCCGCCTTGGCTCGTGTGGCGCGGTACTCCGGCAGGTACCGGCCCGCCTGGCGCATCAGCCAGACGGGGGTGTGGGGGGTGGCCTGGCGCCAGCAGGCGCGCAAAAACGTATCGTTTTGGAGTGGTGCAAACATGGCTGGATTGTCTCAGTTGTTGATGCGCTGCTTTTACGCACTTTCCCTCAGTTGCGGGCCGGAAGGCGGCGGCTTAAAGCAGCGCGATTTCGCGGCGCAATTCGTCCACCGACAAAATCTCTGACAGCAGCACCGGCGCGCGTCCGGGCTTGTAGATCACATAGACCGGCACGCCCGAGCGGCCCAGCGCGCGCAGGGCGGCGGTGACGGCCGGGTCGCGGCGCGTCCAGTCGGCGCGCAGCAAGGCCACGTTTTTGGCGTCCACGTCGGCCAGCACGGCGCTGTTGGCCAGCGCGGTTTTTTTGTTGTACTGGCAGGTCACGCACCAGGCGGCGGTGAAGTCCACCAGCACGCTGCGCCCTTCGGCGTTGAGTTGTGCCACGCGCTCGGGTGCCCAGGGCTGCCAGCGCTCAGTGGCGGCCACAGTCGCGGCCGGCCCGGCGGGCAGGGGCGTGACCAGCAGCGCGCCGGCCGCCCACCAGGCCCAGGCGTTCAAAGCCAGCACCGCCGTCACGGCCAGCGTGCGCGGCCGCCCGTTCAGCGTGAAAGCCCAGACCAGCAGCGCCATCAGCACCAAGAGGCCCAGCAACGCGCCCGCGCCGTCAATGCCGCTTTGCTGGCCCAGCACCCAGACCAGCCAGACCACAGTGGCAAACATCGGGAAAGCCATCAGCTGGCGAAAGCCGACCATCCACGGCCCCGGCCGCGGCATCACGCGCGCCACAGCGGGCAGCGCACTGGCCAGCGCATAAGGCAGCGCCATGCCCAGGCCAATCGCGGCAAACACCGCCAGCGCCTGCGCGGCCGGCAAACCCACCGCCAAGCCCAGCGAAGCGCCCATAAAAGGCGCGGTGCAAGGCGAGGCAATGGCCGTGGCCAGTACGCCCGACAAAAAGTCATTCACCGTCGGGCTCTTGGCTTGCAGGCCGGCCAACCGGCTGGGCAACAGCTGGCCAAACTCGAACAAGCCCGCCAGGTTCAGACCCAGCAAGGTAAACAGCAAGGCCAGGCCCGCCACCACCGCCGGGCTTTGCAACTGAAAGCCCCAGCCCAGCTGCTCGCCGGCCGCACGCAGCCCCAGCAGCAAGCCACCCAGCGCCAAAAACGACAGCACCACACCCGCGGTGTAAGCCCCGCCCGAACGCAGGCGGGCCGCACGGTCCTTGACCTGCACAAAGCCGACCATCTTGATGGCCAGCACCGGAAACACGCAAGGCATGAGGTTCAAGATCAAGCCGCCCACAAAAGCGCCAAAGAGCGCCAGCAGCCAGGCCCCCAGCGGTGCCGGCGTGGGTGCGGTCGGCAGCGCGGGCTGGTTTTGGTTGGCCTTGAGCGCGGCTTCCAGCGCGGGCGACACGGCCGCGATGGGCGCCACGGGCGGCCAGCTGCCTTGGACGGGCAACTCAAGGCGCCAGGCCGGCGCAACTTGTTTGCTATCGGCCAGCGCCAGCACCACCGGCATGCGCGGCGGGCTCTCGCTGCGAAGTGGGGACAGCGGCACTTGCGCCGTCCACACGCCGCCTTGCCAGGCCTGTGTGATGACGCCGGCCGGCTCGGTCACGCCGCCGGTTTCGGGAAAAAATTCAAGCGCCTTGCCATGCATGGTTGCCGGCAGGCCGGTCACCGACACGAGGATGTTTTGGGCCTCTGGCGTGATCTGCCCGCTGCCGCCCTTGAGCGCCTGGGGACTGGCTTTGCGGGCGGCTTCAAATGCCGCACCGTGCGCCGCGCTGGAGCTGCGCACCGGCACATTCAACACAAACTCGCCTTCTTGCGGAATGCATTCACGCCGGCACACCAGCCACGAGGCCTTGAGTCGCACGCTCAGCTGTTCGCCTTTGAAACCGGGCGCCACCGTCAGCGGCACCGGCAGCAAGACCGTGCCTTCGTAACCGTAATTGGCCAGGTTGCCGATGGGAATCTTTTTGGGTGTGGGCCAGGCAATGTCACCGGCCGTGACGCCGGCCGGCAGCGTCCACTCCAGCACGGTCGGCAGGCCAGAGTCGCCCGGGTTCAGCCAGTAGGTGTGCCACTCGGGCTGGTGCGTGATTTGCAGGCCCAACCACAGCGGCTGGCCCGCGCCCACGCCCTGCGGCGCATGCGCCAGCAGCTCGGCACGCACTTCGGCTGTAGAGACCACGCTGCTTGGCTTGGCGGCAATGCCCGGCAACACGAGCTGCGCCTTGGCCTGCGCACCCCACAACACAAGACCCATAGGCAACGCTGCGGCCAGCAGGGCCAGCCGCAGAGTGCGCGCGAGGCGGCGCGTGGGCAGGGAGGCTAGCGTACAAACATGATTCAAAAGCATGGCCGGATGATACGGCGGCAAAATGCAGGCATGACTGAGCGAGTTTCTTCACCCGCCCTGCGCGGCGGTCTTTTGGCCTTGCTGGCGGCGCTGCTGTTTGGCCTGAGCACGCCGCTGGTGCAGCACTTCGGCCGCGGCCTGGGTGCTTTTGCCACAGCCGCCTTGCTGTACGGCGGCGCGGCGCTGGTGGGGCTGACCCTGCGCCAGCCGGCAGCGCGTGAAGCGCAGTTGCGCCGCAGTGACCTGCCGCGCCTGCTGGCCATGGCCGCCTTGGGCGCGGTCATCGGGCCGGTGGCGCTGGCTTGGGGTTTGCAGCGGACCAGCGGCTCCAGCGCGTCGCTCATGCTCAGTCTGGAAGCTGTGTTCACCGTGCTGCTGGCTTGGCGCTTGTACGGCGAAACGCTGGACCGGCGCGTCGCCCTGGCCATGGCCCTGCTGCTGGCCGGCGGGCTGGCGCTGGTGCTAGAGCAAGGGCTGGCCGGGCGCGTGCAGCTGCTCGGGCTGCTGGCGGTGCTGGCCGCCACCGCCGCCTGGGGTGTAGACAACACACTCTCGCGCGGCGTGGCCGAGCGCGACCCGGCGCAAGTGGTGCTGGTCAAAGCAGCCATTGGCGCATTGGCCAGCTTCACGCTGGCGGCGCTGGCCGGCGAGCCCTGGCCGGCTGCACTTGCGGCGCTGGCCCTGCTGGCCGTGGGCGCCGTGGGTTACGGCCTGAGCCTGCGCCTGTACCTGCTGGCCCAGCGCGAATTTGGCGCCGGCCGCACCGGCTCGGTCTTCGCTTTTGCGCCCTTCATCGGCGCACTGGCCGCGCTGGCCCTGGGCGAGCGCAGCGGCAGTTGGATGCTGGCCGGCGGCGGCGCGCTGATGCTGCTGGGCGTGCTGCTGCACCTGGCCGAATCCCACGCGCATGAACACACGCACGAAGCCCTGGCCCACGAACACGCCCACTCACACGACGACGGTCATCACCAGCACACCCACCCCGACATGCCCACCGGCCCGCACAGCCACTGGCACGAACACGCACCGCAACGCCATGTGCACCCGCATGTGCCGGATGTGCACCATCAGCATCGGCATTGAATACGTGATTACTCAGGGGTGAGGCTATCGCCTCTGCTAGCTGAACGCAGCCCGCTGCGCCTTCAAAAACGGGCCGTCGATGTACTGCGCCATCATTTCCAGGTCCCGCTCTTTGACCCCCAGCGACCTGAAGTTTTCTTGCCATCCATTGACCGCTGCAGCAACCTGTCTGACCACCTCGACCGCCGAATCTTTGCTTAATCCAAAAGCCTGTACCTCGGACAATGCGTTCTCAATGGAGGACTCGGCTTCGCGCTTGCCCACCCGAAGCTGCTGTTGGCCAAGCCCTTGGACCGAAGGCACCACATCGTAGGCAGGCGAGAGGTCATAAAAACCATCTTCCGCCCGGACGAAGGCGTGGTTCTTCTCATGGTCGTCCGTGTTGTCGATCAGGATGTTGAACACCATGCGCCGGAACAACTCTTTCTGTTGGGTGCGGATGGCATCAGCCCGCGCTATGCGGCGCATGCTCTGTGCCAGCTCGGGGTAGCCCATGGGCAGGCCCGCAGCACGCAGCACCGTGTTGGCAGAGATCACATGAGATCGTTGCGCACCTGAGCGATCAAAGCGCTTGACGGCAACCGCATGTCGTCGCGGCAAGGGCAGCGCCCGTGTTTCAGCCACATCCATGCCGCATTGAGCCGCCAGGCGCATCGTCGCGTGTTCCACAAGCTCGGTATTGAAGTCCTCGCCTTCGGAGAACTTCAGCACCCACTGCGCGCCCTCCATCTGTATGAGCGACTTGGGACGGGCGCCCCCAAAGGAGGGGCCGGGCTGGACCAGTCTGGCCAACGATTCGCTGAGGTTCTCACCCGCCAGAATGGCGGTGATGGCGCGTTCCATGTCCGGCAGGTTGTCCAGGTTGGCCAAGACGCCGTCGCCACTGGGCTGGTAGTTGGCCGGATCCAGCGACACGCCCAAGGCCCCGAAGCGGTTCTCGCCCCCAAAGTAAAGGTATTCCAGCACCGATAGTCGGGCGGGTTTGTAGAGGCTGCGAATCACCCGCTCCCCCCAGCGGTCCGGTCGCGCATCATCCACGGCACCCGCAGCCATGTCCCGTTCTTTGGGCAAAAACACACCGCGGGCCAGCGGCAGGTCTTCGCTCAGCGCAAAGCCGTTCTGCAGCCATGCCGGGTCATATTCCAAGCCGACTTTGCGCTTGCCTCCGGCCAGAAACAACTGACCGATCAGGCGCGGCAGACCGGCACTGGCTCCAAGCCACCACAAGCTCATGGAATCCTGGGGTTGATAGGCCTCAGCCATGGCGCTTTCTCCCCTTGGTTTGGATTGCCAGCATCTCTTTGGCCAGCGCCTGCGTGTCGTTCTCTGGCGCGGCAAGATCGCGCAGCGCCTCATCCCGACCCATGAGCCACAAGGCAGTGGCGTACACACCCATGCTGACGCGCGGGTCGCCTTTTTCCATCGCCGTCAGCGTCGGCACTGAAACATTCAGGCGCAGTGCCCATGTGCGCAGAGACTCTTTGCGCCGAAGGCGACCCAGGCGCAGATTCTCACCGAGCAACTCCAAGGAGACCAGGACGGAACCGGGCAGGCTAAGGGCGGCTTGGGCGGCTTTGGGCATTCGTCAAGAATAACCAAAATTGCTGTTTTGTGCAATTTTGGTTTCTTATTCAATAAATTGGATCAAGACCCGTTCTCCAAGGCCCCACCCCCAAAGCTCACTTCTTGGCTTTGTACTCAGCCATACTTTTTTGTAAATCGCGCAGCTCTTCGCAGCC
>JBIKHR010000156.1:0-7035 GCA_044362035.1 Polaromonas sp.
TGCGTTTTTCAGCAGGTTCATGGGGGGCGCCCCCATGAAGCTGGCCACAAACGTGGTGGCCGGCCGGTTGTAGACATCTTCGGGTGTACCGAACTGCTCCATGCGGCCGGCGTTCATGACGATCATCCGTTCGGCCAGCGTCATGGCTTCCACCTGGTCATGGGTGACAAACAGCGCCGTGATGCCCAGTTCGCGGTGCAGTTTTTGAATCTCAAGCCGGGTTTGCACCCGCAGTTTGGCGTCCAGGTTGGACAGCGGCTCGTCAAACAAGAACACCTGCGGCTGGCGCACGATGGCCCGTCCCATGGCCACGCGCTGGCGCTGGCCGCCCGACAGGGCGCGCGGCTTGCGGTCCAGCAAGTGGTCCAGCTCGAGGATCTTGGCTGCCTTGTCGACCCGCGCCCGGATCTCGTCCTTGGGCACCTTGGCAATTTTCAGGCCATAGGCCATGTTGTCAAAAACGCTCATGTGCGGGTACAGCGCATAGTTCTGAAAAACCATGGCGATGTCGCGTTCGGACGGCTCCAGGTCATTGACCACGCGTCCGCCGATGGAGATGGTGCCGCCACTGATTTCTTCGAGCCCGGCAACCATGCGCAGCAGGGTCGATTTGCCGCAGCCCGAGGGCCCGACGATGACGATGAATTCACGGTCCTGGATGTCGGCGCTCACGCCGTGCAGCACCTGCAACGCCTGCTTGCCGCTGCCGTAGGTCTTGGTGACCTGTTGAAGGGAGATGGATGCCATGGGATTTTCTTTGCTTTATTTTTCGGTATCGACCAGGCCCTTGACGAACCATTTTTGCATCAGCACGACGACGATGGCCGGCGGCAGCATGGCCAGCAGCGCGGTGGCCATGACGACATTCCATTCGTTGCCCGCATCACCGCCAGCGATCATGCGCTTGATGCCGATCACCACCGGATACATGTCTTCACTGGTGGTAGCCAGCAGCGGCCAAAGGTACTGGTTCCAGCCGTAAATGAACTGAATCACGAACAGCGCGGCGATCGAAGTCTTGGACAACGGCAGCAGGATGTCCCAAAAGAAACGCATCGGGCCGGCGCCGTCCATGCGCGCCGCCTCCACCAACTCGTCGGGCACCGTCAAAAAGAACTGCCGGAACAAAAAGGTGGCGGTGGCTGACGCAATGAGCGGGATGGTCAGGCCGGCGTAGGTGTTGAGCATGCCCAGGTCCGACACCACCTGATAGGTCGGGCCGATGCGCACTTCGACCGGCAGCATCAGCGTGATGAATATCATCCAGAAGAAAAAGTTTTTCAGGGGAAAGCGGAAATAGACAATCGCAAACGCCGACAGCAGTGAGATCGTGATCTTGCCGAAGGTGATGATCAGTGCGGTGACCAGGCTCACCCACATCATGCGGGCCACGGGCGCGCCCGAGGCCACGCTGACATCCCGCCCGAACAGCGCGGCCTTGTAGGTTTCCCAGAAATGCGAGCCGGGCAGCAGCGGCATGGGGGCTTGCACAATGTCCTGCGCAGTGTGAGTCGAAGCCACAAAAGCCAGGTACAGCGGAAAGGCCACGATCAGTACACCCAGCAACATCACGGTGTGGGCCAGCAGACGCAGAAGCGGACTTCTTTCAACCATGATCAGTACTGAACCTTTTTCTCGACATAACGGAACTGCACCACGGTGAGCAGGATGACGATGGCCATCAGCACCACAGACTGCGCGGCCGAGCCACCCATGTCCATGGCCTTGAAGCCGTCGTAATACACCTTGTAAACCAGGATCGAGGTTTCGCGTCCCGGCCCGCCCTGGGTGGCCGCGTCCACAATGGCAAAGGTGTCAAAAAATGCGTAGACCACGTTAATCACCAGCAGAAAAAAAGTGGTGGGCGACAAAAGAGGAAACTGGATGGTCCAGAACCTGCGCCATGGCCGGGCACCATCGATGGCCGCCGCCTCGATCAGCGATTTCGGAATCGACTGCAAGCCGGCCAGAAAAAACAGGAAGTTGTAGGAGATTTGCTTCCAAACAGCCGCCATGATGATCAGGCTCATGGCCTGGCCGGCGTTGAGCAGGTGGTTCCAGTCGTAGGCCAGCTTGCCGAGGAAATAAGACACCACGCCCAGCGAGGGTGAAAACATGAATACCCAGAGCACCGCCGCCACGGCAGGTGCCACCGCGTACGGCAGGATCAGCAGGGTTTTGTAGGCCAGCGCCCCCTTGATGATGCGGTCTGCAAACACCGCCAGCAGCAAAGACAAACTGATGCCCAGTCCGGCGACCATGACCGAAAAGAAGGCCGTCGTCTTGAATGAAGCAGCGTAAAGCGGGTCATTGAACAGCCGCCGGAAATTGTCCAGTCCGACCCATTCGGTGGACGATCCAAAGGTGTCCTGCAATTGCAGCGATTGCACCAGCGCCTGACTGGCCGGCCAGAAGAAAAAAACCAGCACGACAAGCAGTTGCGGCGCCAGCAGCAGCCACGGCAGCCATACTGAGCGAAACAGAACGCGTTTTTCCATGAAACTCTTTGGTCAATAAAAAATCCCGCCCGGTCCGGATGACCTGCGGCGGGGAGCGTTGGCCGCGGCGAACAGTCTCGCCGCCGTCAAATGCCCTGAGACGATCTTACTTGTTGGCTTTCTGGAAGCGTTCGAGTTGGTCGTTGCCGCGCGCCACGATCGAGTCCAGCGCTTCCTTGGCGGTTTTCTTACCGCTCCAGACTTGCTCAAGTTCTTCGTCCTCAATGCCGCGAATCTGCACATAGTTGCCCAGACGGATGCCACGGCTCTTATCGGTCACTTTGCGGATCATCTGGTTCACACCGACATCGGTACCGGGGTTCTTTTGATAGAAGCCAGACTTTTCGGTCAGCTGGAACGCGGCTGTGGTGATGGGCAGATAGCCGGTACGCTGGTGCGTTGCTGCTTGCACTTCGGTGGAGGACAGGTAGTTGAAGAACTGCGCGATGCCCTTGTACTCGTCGGCTTTCTTGCCCGCCATCACCCACAGGCTGGCGCCACCGATCACGGTGTTCTGCGGCGCGCCGGGAACGTCCTGGTAGTAAGGCAAAGGCCCCATCCCGAAGTTGAACTTGGCATTTTTGGCCACATTGCCGTAAAAGCCGGTCGAGGTGGTTGTCATGGCGCACTCACCCGAGATGAAACTGGCCTCTGGCACGCTGGCGCGGCCCTTGTAGATAAACAGGCCCTGCTTGGACATGTTGGCCAGGTTATCGATGTGGCGCACATGCAGCGGTGAGTTCACCTTCATGCGTGCATCCATGCCCTGCAGGCCGTTGCCTTTGGTGGCGAACTCCACGTTGTGCCAGGCTGAAAAGCTCTCCAGCTGGGTCCAGCCCTGCCAGGCAATGGTCAAGGGGCACTTGTGGCCGCTGGCCTTGAGTTTGGCCGCAGCCAGGGCGACCTCGGCCCAGGTGGCAGGTGCCTTGCTAGTGTCGATGCCGGCAGCCTGGAAAGCGTCCTTGTTGAAGTAAAAGACGGTGGTTGAGCTGTTGA
The DNA here is from genome assembly GCA_044362035.1 of Polaromonas sp. Lineage (GTDB taxonomy): Bacteria > Pseudomonadota > Gammaproteobacteria > Burkholderiales > Burkholderiaceae_C > Polaromonas. The sequence continues at coordinate 3,495 of JBIKHR010000156.1, forward strand.
ACGGAAAGCTCAGCATCTCGCCGTTGGGGGCGGTGTAGTAACCGGCCACGGCTGAGACGTAGGCATTCGGGTCGAACTTCTCGCCAGAGTCTTTCATGACCTTGCCGACAGGCACGGTCACGCCCTTGCTGGCCATCATGGTGGCAGTACCCACCTCGAAGACCTGCAGGATGTGCGGCGCATTGCCGGCGCGGAAGGCAGCCACTGCCGCAGTGAAAGACTCATCGTAGTTGCCCTTGAAGGTGGGCACGATCTTGTAGTTCTTTTGGGAGGCGTTGAAGCTCTTGGCCAGGTCATTGACGACTTCGCCGTTGACGGCGGTCATCGAGTGCCACCACTGGATCTCGGTCTGGGCCTGGCTGGCGAGCGGGGCGACAAGGGCGCTGGCGGCCAGCGCCAGGGCTGTAAAGCTGATCTTCATGAATACTCCTGAGGTGTTGAAAGGAAACAAGAGGCAGTCTAGGGCCTGTTTGTGACAAATCCTTTTACCAGACCCGGGTACCGGGTAACAACCGGACTTTCCATGAGGTCACCGGGGTCCCGCTCCCGGGCCGAGGGTGGGGCTGCGGTAACATCACCAATCAGGGCGGCTCCTCCTCCTTGGCAGTCTACTTTTGCACGATGAACGCTCTAACTACCCTTGACGAATTTCAGGCCATGGCCGGCGACGAGACAGGCCACGCCCGCATTCGCGAAATTCCGTACAACTACACCTCTTTTTCGGACCGCGAGGTCGTCATCCGCCTGCTCGGCGCGCGCGCCTGGGAGCTTCTCAACCAGTTGCGCGATGAGCGCCGCACGGGCCGCTCCGCCCGCATGCTGTACGAGGTACTCGGCGATATCTGGGTGGTGCAGCGCAATCCCTATTTGCAGGACGACCTGCTGGACAACCCCAAGCGCCGGCGGCTGCTGGTCGAGGCCTTGCAGCATCGGTTGGGTGAAGTCGAAAAGCGCCGCACGCCGGATGCGCATGTCGGGCGCGACCTCATTGTGGGCGAGTTGTTGGTGCTGGCGCGGGCCGCAGTAGAGCGCTTTTCCGCTTCTTTCCAGGCCATGGCCGACCTGCGCCGGCAGACTGAGCGCAAGCTGGGCAAATGCACGCAAAAAGACAACATCAAGTTCGATGGCCTGTCGCGCGTTTCGCATGTCACCGATGCCACGGATTGGCGTGTCGAATACCCCTTCGTGGTGCTCATGCCCGACACCGAGGTCGAAATGGCCGGCATGGTCAAGGCTTGCATTGAGCTGGGCCTGACGATTGTTCCGCGCGGCGGCGGTACCGGCTACACCGGCGGTGCCATCCCGCTGACCTGGAAGTCAGCGGTTATCAACACCGAAAAGCTCGAAGCGATGACCGAGGTGCAAAAAGTCATGCTGCCGGGTCTGGCTGAGCCGGTGGCCACCATCTGGACCGAAGCCGGCGTGGTCACGCAACGCGTGGCTGACATGGCCGACCGGGCCGGTTTTGTCTTTGCGGTCGATCCGACCTCAGCCGAAGCCTCCTGCATTGGCGGCAACATTGCCATGAACGCCGGCGGCAAAAAAGCCGTGCTCTGGGGTACGGCGCTGGACAACCTGGCCTCCTGGCGCATGGTCACGCCCGACGCGCAATGGCTGGAAGTGGTTCGGCTGAACCACAACCTGGGCAAGATTCACGACGTCGAGACGGCGAGCTTCGAGCTCAACTACTTTGAAGCCGATGGCAAGACGCCGGTGCGTACCGAGCGGCTCGATATTCCCGGTAGGACCTTTCGCAAGGAAGGTCTGGGCAAGGACGTTACCGACAAGTTTCTGAGCGGCTTGCCCGGCATCCAGAAAGAAGGCTGTGACGGCCTGATCACCAGCGCCCGCTGGATCCTGCACAAAATGCCGGCGCACACGCGCACGGTCTGCCTTGAGTTTTTTGGCAACGCCAAGGATGCGGTGCCCAGCATCGTCGAGATCAAGGACTTCATGTTCGCCGAGCAAAAGCGCGGCGGCGCCATCCTGACCGGCTTTGAACACCTGGACGACCGCTACCTCAAGGCCGTCGGTTACGCCACCAAGTCAAAGCGCGGCGGGCTGCCCAAGATGGTGCTGGTGGGCGACATCGCCGGCGACGACGCCGACGTGGTGGCGCGTGCCACCTCCGAGGTGGTGCGCATCGCCAATTCGCGTGCCGGCGAGGGCTTCATTGCCATCAGCGCCGATGCGCGCAAAAAATTCTGGCTGGACCGCAAACGCACGGCGGCCATCTCGCGCCACACCAATGCCTTCAAGATCAACGAAGACGTTGTGATTCCGCTGCCGCGCCTGGCCGAGTACTCCGACGGCATCGAGCGCATCAACATCGAGCTGAGCCTGGCGAACAAGCTCAAACTCTGCGATGAGCTGGAAAGCTTTTTTGCCAAAGGCCAGCTGCCGTTGGGCAAGTCGGACGACGCCAACGATATTCCGTCGGCCGAACTGCTGGAAGACCGGGTGGCGCAGGCGCTGGCGCTGGTGCGCGAGGTTCGCGCCCTATGGCGCGGCTGGCTCGACCAGGTCGAGCCGCTGTTTGCTCAGCTGCAAGACCACTCGCTGCGCGCCAGCTGGAAAACCCAGATTCGCGCGCCGCTGCAGGCCATCTTCAATGGCGCAGCTTTCAAGCCCATCCTGAACGAATGCACGGCCATTCACGGTCGGGTGCTCAAGGGTCGCGTCTGGGTGGCGTTGCACATGCATGCGGGTGACGGCAATGTGCATACCAACATTCCCGTCAACAGCGACGACTACGACATGCTGCAAACTGCGCATCGCGCCGTGGCCCGCATCATGGTGCTGGCGCGCTCGCTCGACGGCGTCATCTCCGGTGAGCACGGCATTGGCATCACCAAGTTGGACTTCCTGACGCCAGAAGAGCTCCAGCCTTTCACCGACTACAAACACCGCGTGGACCCCGAGGGCCGCTTCAACAAGGGCAAACTGCTGCGCGATGCAGCCTTTCCGGCTGATCTGACCAATGCCTACACACCCAGCTTCGGGCTGATGGGCCATGAGTCGCTGATCATGCAGCAGTCGGATATTGGCGACATTGCCAACAGCATCAAGGACTGTCTGCGCTGCGGCAAGTGCAAACCGGTGTGCGCCACCCACGTGCCGCGCGCCAACTTGCTCTACAGCCCGCGCAACAAGATCCTGGCGACCTCGTTGCTGATAGAGGCTTTTCTGTATGAAGAACAGACCCGCCGCGGCATTTCGATCAAGCACTGGGAAGAATTTGAAGACGTGGCCGACCACTGCACCGTCTGCCACAAGTGCCTGACACCGTGCCCGGTCAACATTGACTTTGGCGAAGTCTCGATGAACATGCGCAACCTGTTGCGCAAGATGGGTCAAAAATCCTTTCGGCCCGGTAACGCCGCGGCCATGTTCTTTCTGAACGCGACCAACCCTCAGACCATCAAGTTCATGCGCAGTGCCATGGTCGATGTCGGCTTCAAGGCCCAGCGGCTGGCCAATGATGTGCTGCGCACCTTTGCCCGCAAGCAGACGGCCAAGCCGCCGGCCAGCGTCGGCAAAG
>JBIKHR010000157.1:0-6996 GCA_044362035.1 Polaromonas sp.
CCGCTGCCGCGCCTGTTGCGGCTGTCGCTGTTTCAGGCCGCCATCGGCATGACCATGGCGCTGCTGGTGGGCACCTTGAACCGCGTGATGATTGTGGAGCTCGGCGTGCCAGCCTGGTGGGTCGCGCTGTCGGTCGGTCTGCCGCTGGTGTTTGCGCCGCTGCGGGCACTGATCGGCTACCGCAGTGACACGCATCCTTCAGCGTTGGGCTTGAAGCGCCTACCGTATTTGTGGATGGGTAACCTGTTGATGTTTGGTGGCCTGGCCGTCATGCCATTTGCCTTGCTGTTGTTGTCAGACCCGCCTGAAGGTTCTGTCTGGGCCGGCCGCCTGGGCGCTGCCTTGGCTTTCCTGCTGGTGGGCGCGGGCATGCAGATCACCCAAACCGCCGGCCTGGCCCTGGCCAGTGATGTCACCCCCGATGACAAGCGGCCGCGCGTGGTCGCCTTGCTTTACAGCATGCTGCTGGTGGGCATGGTGGTTGGCAGTGGCCTGCTGGGCTGGCTGCTGGTGGACTTCACGCCGATGCGGCTGATCCAGGTGGTGCAGGGTGCCGCCGTGCTGGTGGTGGTGCTGAACCTGACCTCATTGTGGAAGCAGGAAGCCCGGCAGTCGCGCCGCGGCGCACGTGAGCCCGATGGCTTCTCACGCAACTGGAAGCGTCTGATGGCGTTGCCCAAAATGCGACGTTTTTTGTGGACGGTCGGCCTGGGCACTGCAGCCTTCAGCATGCAGGACATCGTGCTCGAGCCTTTTGGCGGCGAAGTGCTGCATCTGGGTGTGGGCCTGACGAGTTCGCTGACTGCGCTCAGCGCCGGCGGTGCCTTGTTTGCTTTTGTGCTGTCGGCGCGGCTGAATGCACGCGGCATGGACAGTTGCCGGCTGGCAGCACTCGGCGCTTTGCTCGGTTTGCCTGCTTTTGCCTGCGTGATTTTTTCGGCGCCGCTGGAGTCCGCTAATTTGTTTCGTTTTGGCGCCTGCCTGATTGGTTTTGCAGGCGGCCTTTTTTCAGTGGGGATGCTGATGACCGCCATGGCGTTTCCCGAGCGTGAACTCACCGGCATGGTGATGGGCGCCTGGGGCGCCGTGCAAGCCACTGCAGCCGGTGCCGCCATGGCACTGGGCGGGGTGCTGCGCGACACGGTGGGCGGCTTGGCCACCAGCGGCTGGCTGGGTGTGCCACTCAACTCGCCGGCCACCGGTTACAGCTTTGTCTTTCACCTCGAAATTTATTTGCTCTTTGTTGTGCTGATTGCGCTCGGGCCGCTGGTCCGTCGCAGCCCGACCAGCCGGCAGACCGCGAAACCCATTGGCCTGGCCGAATTGCCAGGATGAATCCCCCGACCGTTTCAGCTTGATTTGAAGGAGAACCACCATGGAAACTGGCGCTATCACACAGTACGTCGATGTTGCACAAGTTGTGCTTTACATCTTCTGGGCATTTTTTGCCGGATTGATTTACTACCTCTTGCGGGAAAACCACCGTGAGGGTTACCCGATGGACTCAGGCCGCGAAAACGGCCCGCGCGTGGAAGGCTGGCCGCCCGTGCCTGAAGCCAAAACCTACAAGCTGGCCGATGGCCGCGAAATGCTCAGCCCGGACCTGCGCCGCAATGAAGGCAACTTCAGAGGCCAGCCCACCCATGGCTGGAACGGCGCGCCGCTCGAGCCCGTGGGCAACCCATTGCTGGCCGGCGTTGGCCCCGGGTCCTGGACGCAGCGCGCTGACATACCCGACATGCTGCACGAAGGCGGCATCAAAATCGTGCCACTGCGCATTGCCAGCGATCACGGTGTGGCCTCGCAAGACACCGACCCGCGCGGCCTGCCTGTGTACGGCGCCGATGGCGAGCGCGCAGGCACCGTGGCCGACCTGTGGATTGACCGGGCCGAGATCCTGTTCCGCTACCTGGAGGTCAGCTTGCCGAATGGCGGTTCGGTGCTGCTGCCTTTCAACTTTGCCTATGTCAGCCGTGATGCGGTGAGGGTCAAAGCCATTTTGGCCAGCCAGTTTGCCCAGGTCCCGGCCTTGCGCCAGCCCACGCAGGTGACCTTGCTGGAAGAAGAAAAAATCATGGCTTATTACGGTGCCGGCACCCTGTACGCCACACCGGACATCCAGGAGCCGCTGTTTTGAACGCGCACCACGAGCACGAATTCGAGGCGGCCCCGGGCCTGCCCGAAAGCCTGCCCGCCGGCGAGTTCATCTTGTGGCAAGGCGCGCCCGACTGGCGCGTGCTGGCTGTGCAGGCGCTGCATGTGCGCAAGCTGGCGTATTATTTTGCCGCCATGCTGGGCCTGCAGGCGCTGTACCTGCTGGGCGAGCCGGGTGCGGCGCTACTGCGCCCACTCTTGATCAGCCTGGGCATGGCTTTGCTGGCGCTGGGCCTGCTGAGTGCTACCGCCTGGTTTGCCGCCAGCAGCACGCTTTACACCCTGACCAACAAGCGTGTGGTCATGCGGGTCGGCATCGTGCTGACGCTGACCTTCAACTTGCCCCTTCGCCAGATCTCCGGCGCAGCGCTGCGCCCACAAGCCGATGGTTTTGGTGACATCGCTTTGGCGCTCAAAGGTCCGGACCGCATCGCCTGGCTCAACCTTTGGCCCCATGCCCGGCCCTGGGCGCTGAAAAACCCGCAACCCAGCCTGCGTTGCCTGCCGCACGCCGCGGCCGTTGGCGAGCAGATTCAGCGCGCCTGGCAGGCCGCCAACCCAAGCCTGCCGGTCACCATTGGCGCCTTGGCGCCGGTTGCCGACACACCGCTTTTCCAGACCGACAACCATCCGCACACCGCCGCTGTATGACCGATTTCAAGGCTGCGTCTCCGCTGGCCACTGCCAGACCCTGGCCCGCCTGGCTGCTGGGTGCATTGGTGCTGAGCACCTTGCTGGGCGTGGCCTGGACGCGCCTGAGCGGCGTGCCGATTGCCGAGCCATTGGCCGCCGTCCAGTGGCAACGCCAGCTGAATTTTGAAGACCGGCCCAATGGCGACATCGCCGTTCTGGATGCCGCGAGCCGTCAGGAAATTGCCCGTTTTCAAGGCGAGCAGGGCTTTGTGCGCGGCACCTTGCGCGCACTGGCCCGTGAGCGTAAACGCCGCGAGCTTGGGCCTGAGTTGCCCTTTGAGCTCACCGGCCACGTCGATGGCCGCCTGACGCTGCGCGACGCAGCTACCGGCGCGCACATCAGCCTCGAGTCCTTCGGTCCGACCAATGCCGCTATCTTTGCGCGGCTGCAGGGCGCTTTGCCTTCAGCGGCCAGCATCACATCAGGAGCCAAGTCATGAGCAATCCCCAGGCTGTAATGGCGCCGGAAACAGACCACGTTGCCCTGCTGATGGACCGTGTGGAAAGTTCGGCCGACGCCAACGCCAAGGCCCTCAGCAGCACCATGCTGTCGCCACGTTTTTACACCACCGACTTTGCCGCCATGGACCGGCTGGACATCTCGCCGGTACGCGCCGAGTGGGACGCCATGATGAAAGAGTACGAGGGTGACAACAACCACGACCACTTCCAGCGCGACGAGCAATTTGCCGAAGAAGTGCGCACCCTCATGCCGCAGCTTTCGCCCGAAATGCGGCAGGAGTTCCTTGACTTTCTCATCAGCTCGCTGACCTCGGAGTTTTCGGGCTGTATTTTGTACAACGAGATCCGCAAGAACGTCAGTAACCCCGACATCAAGGCGCTGATGACCTACATGGCGCGCGACGAATCGCGGCATGCCGGCTTCATCAACCAGTCGCTCAAAGACTTCGACCTGGGCATTGACCTGGGCAGCTTGAAGCGCACCAAGGCCTACACCTACTTCAAGCCCAAATACATTTTTTACGCGACCTACCTGTCTGAAAAAATCGGCTACGCGCGTTACATCACCATTTTCCGCCAGCTGGAGCGGCATCCCGACAAGCGCTTTCACCCGATCTTTCGCTGGTTCGAGCGCTGGTGCAATGACGAGTTCCGGCATGGTGAGTCGTTTGCGCTGATCATGCGGGCCCAGCCGCAGTTGCTGAGCGGGCTCAACAAGCTCTGGATCCGCTTTTTCATTCTGGCGGTTTACGCCACCATGTACGTGCGTGACCACAGCCGGCCCATGTTGCACGAGGCCATGGGCCTGCACTCCACGGAATACGACTACACCGTGTTTCGCATCACCTCCGAGATTTGCCGTCAGGTCTTTCCGGTGGAAGTGGACATTGACCACCCGGTGTTTCGCGCGTCCATGGACCGCTTGCTCAAGCTGTCGCTGGCGCATGCCGCGGCCAAGGCGCGTGGCGGCATTATTGGCCGTCTGCAAGCGGCCGGCCTGGCCGTGCAGGCTGCGCTGACTTTCGGCCGGCTGTTCCTGCTTCCGGTCAAAACCAATACCTTGCCCGCGCAGATCCGCTTTGAGCCGGTCTGGTGATGGGTTTGAAAATCCAGTTGACCTACAGCCCTCGAACCTGATCTCCACGCATGCCTGAATTTGCTTCATCGGTCACAGCAGCGGTGCTTTTTGCGCTGTTGTGCTGGTGGTTGGGCACGGGGCTGATCTTGTGGCTGGTGCGCTTGCCCGAGTCCAGTTTCCGGCTGAGTCTGGCGGTCTTCACGCTGCTGCTGGCCCTGGGCTTGTGGGGCAGCTACCTGAGCATGCAAACGACCGGCGCGGCCAACGCCTACCTGGGTTTTGCGAGCGTCATCCTGATGTGGAGTTGGCACGAGCTGGCCTTTTTAACCGGCTGGCTGACCGGCCCCCGCAAAGGCCCGTTGGAGCCGGGCGTGCAGGGCTTGCGGCGCTTTACCCAGTCGGTGCAGGTGCTGATTCACCACGAGCTGGCCCTGCTGCTGAATTTTGTGCTGTTGGTGCTGCTGCAAACAGGTCAGCCCAACCATGTGGCCGTATGCACCTTTGCCTTGCTGTGGTGCATGCGTTTTACCGCCAAGATGAACCTTTACTTCGGCGTGCCGCAAGTCGGCGAGCAGTACCTGCCGCGCCACTTGATGTACCTGGCCAGCTATTTCCGTCGCGGGCCCGTGAGCCCTTTCTTTTTTGTGTCGGTCGGCCTGGCCTGCGGCACCTGGCTGTGGCTGATCTGGGAAGTCCAGACCGGCCTGGTGGCCCTGAGCACCGGCTGGGTCTTGCTGGCCGCCTTGCTCGGGCTGGCCATCGTCGAGCATGTGCTGATGGCTTTTCCTTCTCCCTTGCAAAAACTCTGGGGCTGGGCCATGTCCACGCCCTCGGCTGGCCCTGCCGGTCGCACGGCTGATGCCGAGCACAGCGCCACTGCAACTTCGACTTCTTCCGCATTGCCTGCCTTGCCCGCCTTGACGGCGTTGCCGGGACTGCCTGCACCACCGCAGCCCTGAACCGGACAAAGCATGAACGCATTCACCACCCTCGAGCAGCGCCAACTCACGCCAACCCGGGATGGCCAGCCGCATGCCGTGGTCATCGGTAGCGGCTTTGGCGGTTTGGCCACCGCTGTGCGCCTGTCAGCGCGCGGCTGGCGCGTCACGGTGCTGGAGAAATTGGACGCGCCTGGCGGCCGCGCTTATGTCCACCGCCAAGGCGGCCACACTTTTGACGCGGGCCCGACCATCATCACCGTGCCATCGCTGTTTGAAGAGTTGTGGGCGCTGGCCGGCCGGCGTCTGGCTGACGACATCACCCTCAAAAAGCTCGACCCGTTCTACCGCATTCGCTTTGCCGACGGCGACCACTTTGACTACAGCGGTGACCCCGACCGCATGCGCGCCGAAGTGCGCCGGGTCTGCGCCTCGGACGCTGCCGGCTACGAGCGCTTCATGAAAGAGGCGGATCACTGCTACAAGCTCGGCTTTGTCGCGCTGGGCGCCAAAGCCTTTGACACCGTAGGCGACTTGCTGCGTGCGGCTCCTTCCATCTTGCGCATGCGCGGCTGGCGCAGCCTCTACACCATGGTGGCCTCGCACCTCAAGCATCCCAAGCTGCGCATCGCCATGAGCCTACAAAGCCTGCTGATTGGCGGCAATCCGTTTTCGGTCACCTGCGTTTACAGCCTGATCAATTCGCTCGAACGGCTGTGGGGCGTGCACTGGGCCATGGGCGGCACCGGCGCGCTGGTGCAGGGGCTGGTCAGCTTGCTCAATGGCCTGGGCGGCACGCTGCGCTGCAACGCCGAGGTCCGCCGCATCGAGGTGGTGGACGGACGCACCACGGGCGTGACGCTGGCCAGCGGCGAGTTCATGGCCGCTGACATCGTGGTCTCCAACGCCGACACCGCCTGGACCTACCGCAACCTGATCGCGCCGGAGCACCGCCGCCACTGGACCGACAAGCGCATTGAAAAGGGCCGCTACTCCATGAGCCTGTTTGTCTGGTATTTCGGCACCAACAAGCAATACACCGATGTGCCGCACCACATGATGCTGCTGGGCCCGCGCTACAAAGGCTTGCTGCAAGACATCTTCAAAAAGCACAAGCTCGCCAAGGACTTCAGCCTTTACCTGCACCGCCCCAGCGCCACAGACCCCTCCATGGCGCCAGCCGGCTGCGACACCTTTTACGTGCTGGCACCGGTGCCGCACCTGGACAGCGGCACCGACTGGGAAAGCCATGCCGAGCCCTACCGCCGCGCCATTGCCGAGGTGTTGGAAGGCACTGTACTTCCCGGACTGACACAGCACCTGACCACATCATTTGTGACCACGCCGCAGGACTTTCATGACCGGCTGCTGTCCTTCAAGGGCGCGGCCTTCGGGCTTGAACCGCTGCTGTTGCAAAGCGCCTGGTTCCGCCCGCACAACCGCAGCGAAGACGTTCAAGGCCTTTACATGGTCGGCGCCAGCACGCACCCCGGCGCAGGTGTTCCCGGTGTGCTGATGTCGGCCAAGGCGCTTGATTCAGTGGTCCCCGATGCTGCTCAATTTGTTGCCGGCCGTGCCGCCGTTTCAGGAAAGACACTGCCATGAGCGCTCAAGCCATGCCCTTTGCGGCCACCCCGAACCAGGCCCGCAGCCTTGAAAGCCAGCAGCGCG
>JBIKHR010000158.1:0-6978 GCA_044362035.1 Polaromonas sp.
CCGACATGTCGGTGTTCCAGCGCACGTCGTCGAAGATGAAGAATTCTGGCTCGGGGCCGAAGTAAGCGGTGTCGCCCAGGCCGGAGGCCTTGAGGTAAGCCTCGGCGCGCTGCGCGATGGAGCGCGGGTCGCGGTCGTAAGCCTTGCCGTCGCTGGGCTCAATCACGTTGCAGCTCATGAAGAGGGTGGTTTCTTCAAAGAACGGGTCGATGTTGGCCGTGTTGGCGTCTGGCATCAACTGCATGTCTGAGGCTTCAATGCCTTTCCAGCCGGCAATCGATGAGCCGTCGAAGGCGTGGCCCGATGTGAATTTGTCTTCGTCAAAGTGCGATACCGGCACGGTCACGTGCTGCTCTTTACCCCGGGTATCAGTGAAGCGGAAGTCAACAAACTTGACTTCGTTTTCCTTGACCATTTTCATGACGTCTGCGACGGTCTTTGCCATCAGAATCTCCTGTTGCTGGATGGTGGTTAAAAATCTTTTCAGTGCATTGAATGCACTTTCTATGCCAAAGGGGACGAGTTGCCCACTTCAAGCCGAACCGTAGATTGTGCCGTCAACTGATGGCGTTTTAAGGCCCAGACGGTTAGAAACTACAAAAAGTCAGGGCGCAAGGCGCTGGCAGCGCAACTTGCTGGGGGATGCCGCTAGCCAATGAATGCACTATTTTGATGCAATAAATACGCACCAATAAAGTGCAAACTCTAGCGCACCAATTGGGGGCCCAATTTCAGATTAAAGACATGCAGACCGGCCAGCAGGCCCGGAAAGGCGGCATTGACAGCGGCAGGCGCGCCCTTGACGCCCAACTCGATATGGCGGCCGTACTCGGGGTGGTCCATGCTGGGCAGGCTGAACACCTTGACGCCGGAATGCCGCGCTTCGATCTCGAGCATGAGCGGCGTCAGCATCGCTTCCATAGAGCCCATAACGATGACCGATTTTTCAATGTAGGCTTGCAACTGGTGCAAATGACTGAAGTGGGTGTCGAGCACCCACTCGATCATGGGCCAGGCCATGACCGGGAAACCGGGCACAAAATAAACGCCCCTACGCTCCCCCTCTGCGTGTGGGTCGCTGCCCCCCAAGGGGGCGCTCGCGGCTTGGGACGGCCCCGCGCCGCTCAGGCCGCCCCCACAAAAAAAGCCCGGGATTTTGTTGTAGGGGTTGGGAATGATGGACGCGCCGACCGGGAAAGTGCCCATGTTGAGGCGATGAATGTTGTCTTCGCGGTCGGGCTCGAAGGGCAGGCCTTGCTCGCGTGCGACGTCGCGCATGCGCTCTTGGATCAGCACTTTGGCTTCAGGGTGCAGCGCCAGTTCGGTGCCGAGTGCGCGGGCGGCGCAGAGGCGGGTGTGGTCATCGGGTGTGGCGCCTATGCCGCCGCACGAAAACACCACGTCGCCGCGATCACGGGCTGCCGCAAAGGCGCGCGCTAACGTGGCGGTGATGCGGTCCGGGTCGTCGCCCACGTAGTCGGCATAACTGAGCTGCAGGCCGCGCGCGGCCAGCAGTTCGATGGTTTTGGGCATGTGCTTGTCAACACGCTTGCCGGAGAGGATTTCGTCGCCGACGATGATGAGTCCAAAGTGCTGGGGCATGGGGTTTGAAAGGCGCAAAGCGCTCAATAAGATGAAGGCAAAGTGGGGTCAGGCGCAGCGGGTGAGGCGGGTGCGGCGGGCGAACTGCCGGCCGGGGCCTCGCCGCGGGCCCGCAGTTGCTGCAAGGCTGACAGCGCGTAATGGGTGAACCACAGCGACGAAAAAGCAAACACCAGGGTGTAAATCCAGATGGCCACCGGCACCAGAATGGGCGCCATGGCCACGAACATGGCACCGGAGGCCCAGATCACGCTGGGGGCGGCACCCAGATAACCACTGAGCACGCCGATGCCCAGCAGGTGCCAGCGGTGTTCCTGAAAAATCTGCCGGCGTTCGTCAGCACTGGCATGTTCGGCCAGCGCGTCGTAGGCCATCACGCGGTACGTCAGCCAGCCCCAGATCAGCGGCGGCAAGACCAGCACCAGCGGCGGCACCAGCCACAGCGGCAAAGACAGCAGCAAGGCGATGCAGGCCATGAGCGTCGAGGCCAGGCTCCACAACACGCTGGCACTCAAAGAGCCGCCGTGGCGTCGCTCCAGCATCGGAAAGCGCCGCTGCCCCACCAGCGCGACCATGGCCGGCGTCATGAGCGTGGCCACAAACAGCAGCGACACGATCACGATCAAAGGGATGGCGATGAACAGCAGCAGCGCGGGCGCCAGCACCATGCGCAAATTGCCCAGGCCCAGGCCTTCCAGCCACTGGCTCATGCTGCCCACCAACTGGTAGCTGTCCAATTGCAGGCGCAGCAAATCCACCGCGTCGTTCCAATACAAGTAGCCCAGCCCCAGCGAAGCCACCGACATGACGATCAGGGGCAAAAAAGACAGCGCAATCACCCGCGGATGCAGGCAATACGCGACGGCCCGCCAAAAGGCGTCCATCAGCCGGCTCATGCGCGGCCCAACAGGCGCTTGAGCCCCTGCCATTGCTGCGACCACAGGCCGCGGCCGTAATCATGTTGCTGCCCGGCGGGGTCTTGCACGCCAGTCGGGTCAAGTTGCTGCTGAAAATTGGCGGTGCCAAACAGCTGGTCCCACCAGGGCAGCAGCACGCCAAAGTTGTGGTCGCTTGAATGAATGCTGTGATGCACGCGGTGAAAACGCGGGCTGACCCAGAGCCGCTCGCCGATACGCCCGAAGCTCAGGCGCAGGTTGGCATGCTGCAGGCTTTCACTGAGCTGCGTGAGGGCAACGATGGCAATGAACTGGCCGGGCGCCATGCCGATGAACTGCGCCGCCACCACCAGCAGCACATCGACCAGCAGGTCGTCGAGCAGGTGGTTGCGGTTGTCGCTCCACATGGTCATTTGCTGCTGCGCATGGTGCAGCGAATGCAGCCGCCACCACAGGCTCATGCGGTGCTGGCTGCGGTGCAGCCAGTACGCCAGGCAGTCAAACACCAACAGGTAGATCAGCAAGCTGGCCACAGCGCCGTCTGTCGCGCCCGGCCACAACTGGTCCAGGTGAAAAGTGCCAAAGCCGGCCGCACTCAGCGCGCCAAAGCCGCTTTCAAACAAAGGCTCGACCGTGAAAAACAGCGCCACCCTGAACAGGCCCAGCCGGTGGATCAGGGTGTAAACGATGTCGGTGCGGATGGTGGCGCGGTTTGTCACCGGCTCGACCGGGCGCCAGCGTTGCAGCGGCCCGATGACCAGCAGCAGCACGGCGATTTGCAGCAACCCGGCCAGCAGCCAGGCGCTAGCGGCGTAAGCGTCTTCCAGAAAATTACCCAGCCCCAAGCTGAAAAGCAAGGGAGCGGCCACTGTGAACAAGGCCTCTTGCAATGCCGCAAAAGCGTCACCGGCCCAGCCCCAGCCGTTCATGAGCGGCCTCCGGCAGACACGCCAGATGCGGCTGCGCCATGCTGCGCCAGCCAGGGTTTGAACTGTGGATGCTCGCGCAGTGTGGCAAAGCAAAAGCCACGTGCCTGCAGGCCAACGATCAGGGGCTCAAGCACGGCAGGCGCCCAGGGGTCCTGGCGCGACCAGATGCCCAGGTGCGCCACCAGAATGTCGCCGGCGCGGATGTCACGCAGGGCTTTTTTCAAAAGCATTTCGTTGGGGAAACGATCACTCGGCAGTTCATCACCCAAGAAGCCGGCGGGCGCCCAAGCCACGTGGGCAAAGCCGCAGTCGCGCGCGGCCGCCAGCAAGGCGGGCGAGGTCTTGCCGCCCGGTGCGCGGAACAGCGGCAGCGGCTCGCGCCCCGTCAGCACTTGCAGGCGGGTGGCGGCTTTTTTGACTTCAGCGCAATATTGCGCAGGTGTCCAGAGCATGTCCCGGCCTTGCGACGGCCCGGCCGAGGGCCGCACCCGAAAGCGCAGTCCGGCGCCACCGGGCGCTGCGGGCAGATCGGCGCGCCAGTAGCTGTGGTCATAGGTGTGCGAGGCGAACTCATGGCCTTCGGCGGCGCGGGCCTGCCACCAGCCGGCCCAGTCGCTGCCCAGGCTGCCGTTGCCGGTCCGGGTGGCTTCGTTGGCCGCAAAAAAAGTGACCTTGACCTCGTGTTTTTTGAGCACGTCGGCTATCAATGGGGCCACCGCCATGTGGCCAGTGTCAAAGGTCAGGTACACCGGTTGGGCGGGCGACCCCCCCGGCGAGGCTGCGCAGGTACCGGCGCGCAGCGAGGGCGCGGCCAGCGCCAGGGCCGACAGCGCGAGCGAGCGCAACAGCGCGTTAGCGCGGGGCGTGGTCCAGCGTCCAGACGCCATGAGGGCTCTTTCCAACTTTCACTTGCCGCACCAGCTTGCCGCTGGCCAGGTCCACCACACTGAGCTTGCGGGCCCAGCGCGAAGATACATACAAATGCTTGCCGTCGCGTGTGACATCCATGCAGTCGGGGCCACCGGGTACATCCAACCGACCCACCACGTCCAGCGTCTGCAAGTCGATCTTGCTGACGGTGTTGGCCACGCGGTTGCTCACCAGCACATGGCGGCCGTCACCCAGCGCGCGAAAAGCGTGCGCGCCCAGACCGGTCTTGATGACTTTGCTGCGCGTGACGGTCGGGCCCGAAACATCGTAGACCTCGACGGCATCGCCGCCGGTCAGCGCGACCAGAATGCGTTTGTCATCCGCCGTGCCCATCAGGTCGGCCGGCATGGGGCCGGTCTTGACGCGCCACTTGATGGTCTGAGTTGGCAAATCCAGCGCGATCAGCTCGTCGCTGTCCTGCATGGTCGAGTACACCGTGCTGCTTTTGCTGTCTATCCACAGGTGGCTGGGCGTCTTGCCGGTGGCAATGCGCTTGACCAGCGTCATGTTGCTGCCGTCCCAGCGAAAAATATCGATGTGGTTGAGCCGGTTGGCGGCTGTGACAAACCACTTCATGTCAGGAGAAAAGCGCAGGTGGTAAGGGTCGAGCACACCGCGCACGGTGCGCTGGACTTCGGCGGTGCGCGGGTCAATGAAGGTCAGCGAGTCCGACAGCGCGTTGGCCACGATCACCGACTTCTCGTCAGGCGTGAGGTACAGGTGGTGCGGCTGCTTACCAGTAGCGATGCGGCGGGTTTCTTTCCAGGTGGTGACGTCAATCACGCTGACGGTGTCGTCCAGCGAGTTGAGCACAAACAATGGCGCGGGCGCGGTGCCCGGCTTGGCTCCGGTGGTGCCCGTGGCAGCCGTGGCAGCCGCAGAAACAAGGACCAGTGCACAGTAAAGAAAACGGAATGCAGAAATCACAAAATCACCTTGTCTGATCAGTGATTAAGTGTAGCGGGCGGCGCCGAAATGCTGCTGAGATCTTGTGTGCTGAGCCAGCGCCACTGACCGGGCGCCAGGTCGGGCGGCAGCTGCAAAGCGCCGATGCGCGAGCGGTGCAAACCCTCGACCCGGTTGCCCACGGCCGCAATCATCCGCTTGACCTGGTGGTACTTGCCTTCGGTCAGCGTCAGGCTGAGCGTCAACTCGCCGTTTTGCACGCAGTCGGCGGCACGCACCGGCTTGGGGTCGTCGTCCAGCACCACGCCGGCCAGCAGCTTTTGCACCTGGGCAGCGTCCACCGGGTGCTTGGCCGTGACCTCATAAACCTTGGCCACATGGTGACGCGGCGAGCTCATGCGGTGAATGAACTTGCCGTCGTCCGACAGCAGCAGCAAACCGGTGGTGTCCTGGTCCAGCCGCCCGACCGCCTGCACGCCGGCAGCCGCGCCGCCGCCACGCTGACGGATGGGCGCCGGTAACAAGGTGTAAATGCTGGGGTAGGTGCTGGGCTTTTGCGAGCACTCGTAGCCCGCGGGCTTGTGCAGCATCAAGTAGGCTTTTTCGTGGTACTGCCAGTCAGTGTCCTGCACCTTGAAGTGCAGCCCTTCGGCGTCAAAGACAGCGGCAGCGTCCTCGCAGACTGCCCCGGCAACCGCCACAAAGCCCTGCTGCACCAAACCGGCGCAAACGCGCCGCGTACCAAAGCCCTGAGAAAACAAAATGTCCTGAATTTGCATGCGTGCCATGGCGTTATTGTCGCCGGCCGCGGGGGTGGAATCCTGCCTGCGCTGGAATGACGGAACAACCACCGTCATTCTCACGAATGCGGGGATCCATCTGCCAAGCGTTGGCCGGCGGGGACTCAGGCGGAAAGTTTGCGCAGGGCGATGTGGCAGGCGAAGTAGCCTTGGAACCAGTCGGTGTTAACGGGTTTTTGCACCAGAGCAATGTCTTCCGGCAAGTTGCCCAAGGCAGCGACTTCAACCGGGTCGTTTGCAGTCAGGCCCACCAGCACCAGCGCTTCGGGCTTGTGGTTGGCGCGCACGGTTCTGAGCAAATCGTAGCCGTCCACGTTGGACATGCTGAGGTCTGCAATCAGGATGTCGGGCTGGATGGCCTGGAGGTTGATCAGCGCTTTGAATGCAGAGGTGATCCAGACGCATTCGACGGCAATACCGGCCTGTTGGTGGACCCGCTGGATGGCGTCAAAGGTCTCGCTGTCGGCGTCTACCAGCAAGACCTTCAGCGCTGCCAGATGGTCTTTGTGATTGCCATTGGGCTGGCCGTAACGTTTTTGGTAGTCGGTGATTGACTTCAGGGAAATGCGCCGGTGGCCGCCTTCAGTCTTCCAGGCCTGCAACTCATTTTTTTCGACCAGCGCCTGAACCGTGCCCACTGAAAGGCCCAGCTTTTTAGCCGCCAGAGTGGTTCCACAAAATTCGATCGGTGGCATAGGAACTTTGCCTTATAAAAAGAGAAGGCATGAACATCAAACGTGATTGGCGACTGAAAGTTGATGTCAACTTACTTACGATCACCAAAAAATGATTTTATATTTATTTTAACAATAATTGATGATTTTTTAGATTTATAGCGTTGACTTATGGGAATGCGCAACAGCGAGATGACGCATGAGAACAAGCCCAAAAAGGTTGCCCACCGGCCCACACCCT
>JBIKHR010000159.1:0-6970 GCA_044362035.1 Polaromonas sp.
TGAGTTCGGCCTTGACCTGGACGATATTAGCCAGCGCACCGGTCTGAGCGTCGATGAGGTCGTTCAGCGGCACAAGCACAGCGAGTTCATGGTCCTGATGGTGGGTTTTGTACCTGGCCACCCTTACCTCGGCGGTTTGGCGCCCAGCTTGTCCGTGCCCCGCCGGTCCGCACCACGCGTCAAGATGCCGTGCGGAGCCGTCGCCATAGCTAACGCCCAATGCGTGGTGTACCCGTTCGAAATTCCGGGCGGCTGGAGCGTGGTCGGCCGAACGCCGCTAAGGGTGTTTGACGCCAATCGCGGCCAGCCGAGCCTATTCGAGCCAGGCGATCAGGTTATTTTCGAGCGCATCGACCTTGGTGAGTTTCATGCGTTGGCACGTGAAGAGGGCACCGAGTGACTGGCTCGGCAAGCGTATTTGTCGAGCGCCCTGGGACGCTGACAACGGTGCAGGACTGCGGTCGACCAGGATGGCAGCATTTGGGCGTTGTGCCAAGTGGCGCCATGGACCGCGGGTCGCTGCAGTTGGCAAACGCGTTGGTCGGCAACAGTCTGGATCTAGCAGGCCTCGAAATCACACTGCGAGGACCAAGTTTGTTGTTTCAATGCGATACTTTACTTGCTGTAACCGGTGCCCAATTTGACGCCCGCCTGACTTCGGAAGGCGTTGATTTCCCATTCCCTCTCAACCGCCCTGTATTGCTGCATGCCGGTGACAGGCTGACGATCAATCAGCCCTTTCATGGTTTTCGTGCGTACCTCGCGTTAGCCGGCGGAATCGACATTGCCCCCATACTTGGCAGCCGCTGCACCTACTTGGCCGCCGCAATGGGAGGCGTAGAGGGCAGGGCGCTGAAAAAGGGCGACTCATTACCGCTGGCAAGCGACGCCCACTCCTTGGCGCACACAAGATTCAAGCAATTGACCAAGCATATGGTCTCAACGGCCCTACAGCCCCCATCGGTGCGTTGGTCGGTAGCTCCACTTAGCCTGCCGTACGATGAGCCCACGGTGGTGCGCTGTGTGGACGGCCGCCACAGACACCTTTTTACGCCCGAGGCGCTTGCAGCATTCGAGAGTGGCAGCTACCGGATTTCTCCTCAATCGAACCGCATGGGGTATCGCATGCTAGGTGCCCGGCTGGAACGGGCGCAATCCGTAGACATTCTGTCCGAGCCAACCGCGCTGGGCTCGGTGCAGGTGCCACCAGACGGCCTTCCGATCGTTCTCATGGCCGATCACCAGACCACAGGCGGTTATGCCAAGATTGCTGAAGTGGCGACAGCGGACATCGGGCGGCTGGCGCAGTTGCGGCCCGGCCAGGAAGTGCGTTTTGTGCGATGTACGCTATCCGACGCACGGGCACTGGCGCAGGCAGAGCACCAAGCTTTGCAAGTTGCAGTGCTGGCAATCAGTCAAAAGTACAGTTAGCTTAGTCCGAGGCAATGATGGGAAACCCTTAATGATTTTAAATACCATAGACATCAATTGCGACATGGGTGAGAGTTACGGCGCTTGGACCATGGGTAACGACGCCGCTGTGATGCCGCTCATTACATCGGCGAATATCGCTTGCGGCTTTCACGGCGGCGATCCAGCAACAATTCGCAAGACCATTGCGCTGGCGGTCGAGGCCAATGTCGCTGTTGGGGCCCACCCATCATTGCCAGACCTGATGGGTTTCGGTCGGCGCACGATGACCATTTCGGCTCAGGAGATGTACGATCTCGTCGTTTACCAGGCGGGTGCCGTATCGGCCTTCGCCAGAGCTGCTGGAGTGCCCTTGCACCATGTCAAGTGCCATGGCGCCCTTTACAACATGGCGGCCACCGATGAGGCGCTTTCCTCCGCCATGGCCAGGGCTGTAAAAGACCTTGGCGGCAATGTCCTGCTTTACGCACTGGCTGGCAGTAAGATGGTGGAGGCTGCCAGACAACTTGGTCTGGGTGTTGTGCAAGAGGTATTCGCTGACCGCGCTTACGAGGACAACGGCACGTTGCGACACCGTTCGCTGCCCGGCGCTATGGTCTTAGACGAAGCCACAGCCGTCGCGCGGACCATCGCCATGGTGCAACATGGGCAGTTACAAAGCCATGGCGGAGTACAGATTGCGGTAACGGCCGGGACGGTTTGTCTCCACGGTGATCAGCCAGGAGCGCTGCAATTTGCAACTGCGCTGCGCCGAGCCTGTGCACAAAACGGAATCACGGTTGCCGCTCCTTGATTTTTACAAACAGCAATCCAGCAAAAAATCCCACCATGGCATCCAGACAACTCACCGCCGGCATCATCGGACTCGGCTATGGCCGCGCTCATATCGCCGGCCTTCAAGCCGCCGGAGTTCAGGTGCTGGCCTTGTGCCAGCGCGACACCGGGGCTGCGGCCAGCCTGGCACAGCAGTACCAGGTGCCGCAGATATTTGGTCGTTGGCAAGACCTGCTGGAGCAGGCGCGACCAGATATCGTGGTCATTGCCACTCCACCGGCGCTACACCTGCCGATTTTGAAGGCAGCTATGGCAGTCGGGTGCCATGTAGTGTGCGAAAAGCCCCTGGCAACCAGCAGCGCCGAAGCCCAACAGATGATTGCAGCGGCCGCAGCACAATCCTGTTTGGCCATCACCAGTTTCAATTGGCGGTTTGCACCGGCGATGCAGCGCATGAAGCAGATGGTGGATGCCGGCCACCTCGGCCGTGTCTTTCACGTCAATGCGCGTTGGTTCAATCCAGCCTGGGTAGACGCCACTACGGCCCCTACTTGGCGCATGGACCGTGCCCAGGCCGGTTATGGCGCTCTGGGCGACCTTGGTGTACACCTGATCGATCTGGTGCAATGGCTGTTTGGCCCTGTGGAAAAGGTGATGGCATGCAGCGCGACTGCCCATGCCGCGCGCACTGTTCCTGATAGAACGCGGCCAGCGGATGCAGAGGACTTCAGCCATGTTGTTGCAGAACTGCAGACCGGGGTAAGTGTCGCTATCACTGTGAGCCGGGTCGCCCGCGGCCTGAACGAACATAGTTTGGAAGTCTACGGTGATCAGGGTGCCCTGGCGATGCGGCAGACCCGCACTGGCGACGGCTGGCATGTTGGTGAATTGCGGGCCGCGAGTGGCACCGGGATGTTCGAACCGGTAGTGATTCCAACGCAGGTTGGAAATAAGGCGCTTTCAACGGACCGGCTGGATCTCATTGGCCAAACTACGCTATGCCCCATGTTGCAGCAGTTCATCACAGCTATCGAAGGTCGCCAACTAGCTGCACCATCGCTACAAGACGGCGCCAGTGCGCAAGCGGTGCTGGATGCAATTCTTGCATCTTCCCTTAATATGTCCTGGGTCACCGTGAATTCCTGCGCGGGCTGACAAGTTGACCCTTGCAGGCTGGGCCCAGAAACTGTCGCCATTCTTTCCGCGGTAAACTGATGTGAACCAAAATTACCCTTCACGAAACAAGCGGCAAATGCCGGTCGGGTCAACGTGGTACTGGCAGCATGGAGCGATCGTTCAGAAAACACCGGGTTCGGAAAGTTTATCCCCCATGAGCGCGAACCACACCCCGGGTGCACTCCTGACCGCCCTTGAGATGCAGGTGGTCAAGCACTTGCTTCCTACCTATGTCGTTATGCATGGCGTGCCCATATCCAAGGTAGTACCGACATCGCATTACCAGCGCATGCTGGGTGGGTTGGCGTTGTGTATGGGTGGTGCGATGGAGGGTGTTCTAGAGGATGTCAGCGACGAAGAGTTCTCGGCCCGCCCTGATCCTCAGTCCTGCACTATCCTGCCTTGGCGGCCCGATACTTCTTGGTACGCCAGTGACCTTTGGTGTGAAGGCAAGCCCTTCGAGCCATGCCACGGAAAATTTGCCAGTTTCATGACCAAACCCTACGCCGACAGAGCCGGTAGTGGCGCGCATTTGAACATCTTCTTGTTCGATCTGAAGAGCAAACGCAACCTTATCGAAAGCCGCGACGATCCAAGGGGCTGCAGCCTGTCCGGCCTGGGTTATCACTTCATTGCCGACGTGCTGAAGCACCGGCCTGCAATCTGCGCCGTGGTTGCTCCCACCGACAACAGCTACAAACTCCTAGTGCCCAAAGGTGCCATGCCCGGCGTCACCTGGGCTTCGATCTTCGTGAGTAATGGTAGCAACAACCGAACCAACACCGTAATGATTCCGCTTGGCGGTGGACGTGTCGAACTGCGTTTTCCAGACGCTGTCTGCCACTCTTACCTCGGCCTGGCCATGACCATCGCTGCCGGGTTAGAGGGCGTCCGCGAGCAGTTCGACCAGCTGAGCCCCACTTGGAGAACATGCACCTCAAGACCCAGTCGGAGCACAGCGCCATCGGCTTGTCGCGCCTTCCATCGACACTTGGGCAGGCCCTTGATGCGTTCGAGGCTGATCCGCTGAGCGTGGCTGTCATGCGCAAGGAGATGGCTTCGGCCTGGCTGGATTACAAGCTCGCTGAATGGCGCGCTTATTACGTGCATGTTATCGATTGGGAGAAGCAGCGCTGTCTGAAGATGATCTGACTTAGGATGGTTCGCTGGAGGTGTCTCCTCCAGCGGATTCTGATGGTTGGCGCTCACCCATTTGGGCAGCAGTTCAGAAATACATGTGGGAACAACATATGAAGACTATTGACGAGAAGTTCAAAGCCCTTGCGACGGATCATGCGCCAGGTCAGGAAGTCCGACAAAAGACCAGTGATCTTGCGGCCGTGATGCGCGGTGACATCCTTGGCGGCGTCCCCGTTGATTTCTCGCACGGAGACGTGGATGCGTTCCCGCCAACCCCTGGCTCGTCCAGGGCCTGGAACGATGGCTTTTCGTGCGGTGCGCGACAGGCTTACACCGAGTATCGTGGGTCTGCGCCGATCCGCGAGCAACTGGCAGCCCGCCTTGGAGCCTTCACGGGGAGCCCTGTCGACGCCACCAGCGAGTTGATCATTACCCCTGGAACCCAGGGTGCCCTGTTCCTGGCTCTCGGCGCAACCGTGACGACGGGAACCCGGGTGGGGGTCGTAGAGCCCGACTACTTTGCGAATCGCAAGCTGGTGGAGTTCTTTGGCGGCGAACGTGTACCAATTCCGCTGCGGTACAAAGGCACAGCGGCGCAGAACGGTCCGGACCTCGATGTCATCGAATCGGCGTTTGGCAATGGCACCACGGTTTTCGTGTTCTCGACGCCCAACAACCCTACTGGCGTTGTCTATTCGCACGCAACGATCACAGCGATTGCATCGCTGGCTGCAAGGTATGGCGTCACCTTGATCGTCGATCAGTTGTACTCGCGGTTGCTGTACAGCGGCGAGTCCTACACACATTTGCGCGCATGCAAGCTCGTGCCAGACGACATGGTCACCATCATGGGGCCTTCGAAGACAGAGTCTCTTAGCGGATTCCGGCTCGGAGTTGCGTTCGGCTCAAGCAAGCTGATCGATCGGATGGAGCGTTTGCAGGCCATCGTATCCCTGCGCGCGGCGGGATACAACCAGGCGGCGCTAAGTACGTGGTTCGCGGAGCCTGATGGATGGATCGCGCAGCGTTCGCGCGCGCATGAAGAGATTCGCGATAAGCTGCTCGGTGTTTTTCGCAGTGGAGGACTCCAAACCACCACTCCGCAGGCTGGCAGCTATCTGTTCCCCGAGTTTCCTCCACTTACTGTGGACAGCGCAAGTTTTGTGCGCTTACTTCGCCATCAGGCCGGCGTGACAGTGACGCCGGGGACCGAATTCGGGCCAGGGCTCCATCAGAGCATCCGTCTCAACTTCTCACAGGACAGCACATCGGCAATTGCCGCCGCGCAGCGTATCGTGCGCATGGTCGAGATGTATCGCGCATAAATCAGATCGCCTCTCATCCGGTACCTCAGGGTGCCTACCGCGCGGCCACGCGACACGGCGACCTGATCTTCTCGTCCGGGATGACCCCACGGCGCGGCGGTGTGTTGATCCATGTGGGTCGGATGCGCGCGGCAGACCCAATCGACACCCATCGAGATGCGGTGGTACTGGCGACGCTCAATGCGCTGACGGCAGTACGAGCCTGTCTGGCGGAAGGTGAACGGATTGCGGTGGTGCTGCAGCTCACGATTTTTCTGAACTCGGAGCCGGAATTCAGCGCGCACTCGAAAGTGGCTGACTTCGCTTCAACGGCGCTGATCGCAGAACTAGGCCCGTTCTGTATCGGAAGTCGTGCATCGGTCGGAGTGGCTTCGCTACCGGCGCAAGCACCAGTGGAGATCACGATTGTGGCGAGCGTAGTACGGTGATGAGCACACGTATTGGGATAGGTTACCTCTGATCGCGAGTACTGGTCCTTGGATCAAAGTTCACGCTCACGGCTCGCCCAATAAGCTCGAAGGAATAACTCGGCGAAGCTCTCATGTTGGCTCCGTTCATTTGGCCTGCTGAGCCACCTCGTATTCCAGCGCTGAAGTAGGTGTCCGCCAACGCTGAAGACGCGAATGAATCTGCCAGCAGTTGATGCAAGGAAGTCCATCTGCACGATCTGTAGAACTGCACCGAAACGACCTCTATAGCAAGCCGCTGTGTCCCGGATGCGGACCAGGAATGGCCACCGCCCACAAGGTGGTCAGGCGTGAATCATAGAATCCGGCTGTAGGGGTTGTTCAATTTCCTTGGCAAACAGTGGCATTTTCAAAGCGAATCAGTCTGTAATGATGACGGCGCGCAGTTGGACGGTGGTGTCGACGTTGCGCCAGATTGGGATGAAGCGGCCCAACTGACACCAGACTTTGAAGTCGATCAGCGCATCAGTTGGTAGAGTCTGGCAGCGGTATTGCCAACGCTGCGGGGCAGGGCTACGCACAGCCATGCTGAGAACGGAGGTATGACGGACAATCTCGGGTTTCGGGCCCTCATCGATGGCTCGAAGCAACTCGGTTTAATGGTTTGGTGACCCACAGGTCGTGCTATTTTCATCTCATGCGGTTGAATTTCCTATC
>JBIKHR010000160.1:0-6926 GCA_044362035.1 Polaromonas sp.
GATGGCGGCCAGTTCTTCGGCTTGCTCGGTGATCTTGCGTGACAACTGCATCAGCAGGCGGCCGCGCTCGGCGGCACTCAGCTGGCGCCAGTGACGCTGCAGGCCGTCTTGCGCGGCGCGCACAGCGACATCGATGTCGGCGGCGTTGCTGCGCTGAAGCTGGTCATAAGTCTGACCGTCTGAGGGGTCGATGACAGGGATGAACAGGCCGCTGGCAGAGGCTTGACTGGCGTTGCCTATGTAGTTGAGTTGCATGTCTGTATTTTGCGCGCAGTAACAGGAGAGTCTCTGGGGCGGTCTGCTGGTCCCAAATAGTGGGACGCAGGTGTTTTCACAGGGTAAGTCCGCGCCGTGGGCGGGTCGTGCTCACGGACAATTCACATCATTCCGCGTTAAAGCTTTCGTTGCCCCGCATCGAGCCTGACGCGATGTTTTCGGGGTTTTAAGCGTGTACATAGGCGAGCAACTCATCAATCCCTCCGCAGATCGGCTGCGCCTGTCGGCCCAACTCGGCGTTGAGCGTGTCGTCATCGACAACCGGGGCACCGACCTCGTCAAGCCTGGCGGCCTGTGGGATGTGGCCAAGCTGCGTGCTTACCGCGAATGGGTCGAGAGCTTCGGCCTGCAAATTGACCTGTTTGCACTTGATGCCGGCGCCATCCTGCTGGATTTTTTGACCGATGAGGCCAGCGCCCGCCGACAGGTGGCGGTGTTGCAGCAAAACATACGCACAGCCGCGCAAGCCGGGTTGACTGCACTCAAGTACAACGTGCAGATGGTGGGCATTACGCGCACCGGTCTGCGCAGCGGCCGCGGCGGTGTTCAGTACTCGGGCTTTAAGCTGGCCGCGTACACGCCTGAGGCCGATCGTCAGCATTCGTACTGGGGTGTGGGCTACCCAACCAACCAGGACGTGGGGGACACCGCCTCAGACTTGCTGTGCGGCCAGAAGATGGCGCGGGAGGTACCGCCGGTCACCGAAGAAGCTGGCTGGCGCGCCATCGAGTTTCTGGTCGCCAGTCTGGTGCCGGTGGCCGAAGAGGTGGGCATCAAACTGGCCTGCCATCCGCACGACCCGGCTTACCCGCCCGGCGGGCTCAACGGGGTCGAGCATGTGCTGGGCTCGATCGAAGGCATGCGCCGTTTTATTGCGCTGAGCGACAGCCAGTTCCACGGTCTGAACTTTTGTCAGGGCACCGTGGCCGAGATGGCAGACGATCCGCACAGCTACGTGCTGCGCGCCATCGAGGAATTTGCGCCGCGCATTTTCATGGTTCATTTCCGCAACATCAAGGGCGGTTATCTCGACTTTGCCGAGGTCTTTCCCGACGAGGGCGACGTGGACATGAACGAAGCCATTCGCGCCTACCAGCGCGCCGGCTATGCCGGCATCCTGTGCCCTGATCATGTGCCGCTGTCCGAGCTGGACCCGAACCGCGAACGATTCATGTCTTTTGCGCTGGGTTACACGCGGGGTCTGTTGCAGGCGGCGGGATACAAACCACGCATCACGACTCTGGCAGACTAGGACTGAAGTACGCGAAAATTTGCATTTACAAAGAATTTTTTTGATGTCGACAACCAAGGAGATAACCATCATGATGCGCAGAAACCTCATCAGTCTGGCGGCCATGGCCGCTGTGGCCGCCGCACTGCCACTGGCCGCGCTGGCCCAGTCCGACTACCCGAACAAGGCGGTCAAGCTGATCGTGCCGTTCCCGCCCGGCGGCACCAGCGACATCATGGGTCGCATGGCCGCTGACGAACTCGGCAAGATCCTCAAGCAGCCTTTCGTCATTGAAAACATCGGTGGTGCCGGCGGTGTGATCGGTACCGAGCGTGCCCTCAAGGCCGCACCTGATGGTTACACCCTCGTACTCACCGGCGTCGGCCAGAACGCCGTGGCGCACGGTCTGGACCCGCTGCCCAAGTACAACTCCAACACCGACTTCGCCCACATTTCGCAAATCCACTCCGGCCCCAATGTGCTGGTGGTGCATCCGGGCACGCCCTTCAAGACGATGAAAGAGCTGATTGATTTCGCCAAGGCCAACCCCGGCAAGCTGGACTACGGCTACACACCGGCCGCCTCGGGCCACATGGCCATGGAGCAATTCAAACAGACTGCCGGCATCTTCATGCTGGGCATTCCTTACCGTGGCGGCGGCCCCATGATGACTGACATTCTGGGCGGCACCATCAAGATGATGTTCATCAACCAGGACGTCGCACTGCAGCATGTCAAGGCCGGAAAACTGCGCGCCCTGGCTGTCAGCAGCGCCCAACGCAACCCGCTGTACCCTGACGTGCCCACCGTGGCCGAGTCGGGCTACAAGGGTTTTGAGGCGCTGTCCTGGTCGGGTCTTTCTGCGCCCAAAGGCACGCCGCAGGCGGTGCTTGACAAGCTCGAAGCGGCCATGGTCCAGGCCATGCAGTCGCCTGCCATCAAGCAGCGCATGGAGTCGCAGGGCTTTGTGGTGCCGACGCAGGGCGCCAAGCCTTACGCCGAGTTCGTCAAAAGCGAAGAGGCCCGCTGGACCCAGGTCATCAAGACCGCCGGCATCAAGTCGCAATAAGAACGGCGATCGCTCATGACGACTGCCGACCAGGCCTGGCCACGTTACCCGCTGGCTGATCTAACCCGCTTTGTAGTCGGACTTTTCAGCGCTACCGGCATGGACATGGACAAGGCCGAAGCCGTGGCCGCTTCGCTGATTGCTGCCGACAGCATGGGCCACAGCACGCACGGTTTGGCGCTGGCGACCTGGTACCTGGAGGCCGCGCGCAGCGGCATCATGGCCACCCGGGGTGAGATGCGCGTAGTCAACGATCGCGCCGGTTGTATCACCTGGGACGGTCAGCGCCTGCCCGGTTCGTGGCTGATCTCGCGTGCTATGGACTTGGCGCTTGAGCGCATCGAGGCGCAGGGCGTGGTGACGGTGGTCATTGGCAACAGCCACCACACGGGCGCGCTGGCCACCTACCTGCCGCGCCTGACTGAGCGCGGCCTGCTGGTGCAGTTGGTGTGCTCGGCGCCGGCGGCGCGCGGTGTGGCACCTTTTGGCGGCTCAGAGCCACTCCTCAGCCCCAACCCGATGTCGGCCGGCATTCCGACCGAAGGCGACCCGGTGCTGCTCGACATCAGCGCATCGATCACCACACTCAACAGCGCGCGTCAACTGCTGGCGCGCGGTGAACGCTTTCCGGCCATGTGGGCCATGGACGCCAAGGGGCAACCCAGCGACGACCCCGCTGCTGTGGTCAGCGGCGGCGGCTCGCTGCTGCCAACCGGCGGCTTTGACCACGGCCACAAAGGTTACGGCATGGCCTTGCTCGCTGAAGCCCTGACGCAAGGTTTGCCCGGATATGGCAGGGCCGATGCGCCAACCGGCACCACCATGGGAATTTACCTGCAGGTCACCGACCCCGCCGCCTTTGCCGGCAAGGAGGCCTTCACGCGCCAGTCGCAATGGCTGGTCGATGCATGCCATGCTAACAAGCCCTTGGCGGGCCGGCCGCGCGTGCGCATGCCGGGTGAGCAAGCTTTGGTTAAAAAACGTCAGGCTGCGCTGACAGGTGTGCCGCTGGGCCATGGCGTCATGGCGTCCCTCGAGCCCGCTGCGTTGGCTGCCGGGCTTCAATGCCCCGAGGCTATTCAGGGCTACTGAGCTAAGCGGGGTCGAAGACCCATGCATTTTTCAGCAGGGCTGACCCTGGCGTTGCATCAGCCAGGCCGGTGCGTCTTGCAAAGCCACCGGGCGCAGAAAGCGGTCCATGGCGGCATCGCCGACCGAGGTGGTCATGGGTTGAGTGGACGAGGGCCACGGGCCGCCGTGTTGCTGGGCAGCGGTCACGGCCACACCGGTGGGTACACCGGCAAACAGCACGCGGCCGGCGATCTGGGTGGCCTGGCGCACCAGCAGGCGCGCTTCGGCGTTGTCGGTGTCGGCGCCCCAGATGGTCACCGTCAGGCTGCCGGCGACAGCGCGCAACACATCCAGCACCTGGGCGGCGTTGTCAGCACGCACGATCAGGCTGGACGGGCCGAAGACCTCGTCGTGCAGGGCCGTCTTGTGAATGAACTCCTGCGCCGAGACTTCTGCCAGGAAGGGGCGCGGCGCCTCTAGGGTGCCAGCTTCATGCAATAGCGTCGTCACGCCGGCCTTGATCATGTGGGCTACACCCGCGTCAAAGGCGCTGCGCATGGCGGGAGTCAGCATGGCATGCGGTTTTTGCGCGGCCAGTGCAGTCAGCAAGTGCGCCACAAAAGCGTCGCTGGAGGCGTCTTTAAGCAGCACGATCACGCCGGGGCTGGTGCAGAACTGACCGCAGCCAAGTGAAATAGAGCCGGCCAGTGTGGTCGCCAGTTCGGCGCCGCGTGCAGCCAGAACGCCTGACAAGGCGACCACGGGATTGATGGAGCCGAGTTCGCCGTAAAAAGGTATGGGACGCGGCCGTGCGTTGGCGACGGCTTGCAAGGCTGCGCCGCCACGGGTCGAGCCGGTGAAAGCGCCTGCGGCGATGGCCGGGTGCTGCACCAGGCGCACGCCGACATCAGAGCCGCCGCCCTGGATCATGCCGATCAGGCCAGCCGGCAGACCTTGCGCTTTGAGTACTTGCTGGATCAGGCCGAAGACGCGGTTGGACAAATGCAGATGACCCGAATGCGCCTTGATGACGACCGGGCAACCAGCGGCCAGGGCCGAGGCGGTGTCACCACCCAGAACGGAAAAAGCAAATGGAAAGTTGCTGGCCGAGAACATGGCCACCGGTCCCAGCGGCACGCGCACGCGCACCATGGCCGGGTGGCCGACTGGCGGGCCGCCAGCCACGGCAGGGTCGTCGGTGAACTTGAAGGCCTCGCCGCGTTCGGCCAGATCGGCAAAGCGACGCAGCTGAAAAGCCGTGCGGTCCAGCTCGCCGTTCAGGCGCACAGGGCCGAGGGCGGTTTCTTCGTCGGCCAGGGGAACCAGACCTTCGCGGTCGGCTTCGAGGGCACTCGCCAGGCCGCGCAGCAAGGCGGCGCGCACGCTGCCGGCGCTGGCCGACCAGTCGCCAAAAGCTGCAACTGCGGCTTCGGCGGCGGCGTCTACCTGCGCATCAGTGGAGGCTGGAAGAGGGGCGCCAAAGGCTTCACCGGTACGGGCTTTGATGGATTGGAGGGTTTTCATGAGGGAAGGGTAGTGAACAGTGACAACGAGGGCATTCAGCCATGGCGCGGTGCGGCAGGGCCGGCAAAGCGCAAAGGCGTAATCGTAAGGCTTTTGCAGGCTCTTTTTATTTCCAGCGCAAGTGGTAACCCCGGCCGGCATAGTCAAAATCCACCAGCTCGCCCATGTGGGTGTCACCTACCCGGGTCAGTTCGGTCGTGTCCTTGACAGTGGGCGCGGCGTAATAGGCACGGATCTCCCGGATCAGGCCGCTGGCCTTGTCAAACAGATACCACTCGTCGCCGCGCTGCGCAGTCTTGAAGTTGCGCTTCCAGTGAGTCCACTCGATCACCGCTTCATCGCTGTTGTGGCTGACCAGCACTTTCTCAATGGTCCATTGCGAGCCGAGGTTTTCGACGCACCAGATCCATTTCTTGCTGATGGTCTCGGCGCTGCGCCAGGGAATCTCTGGCAGGCCGGGCGGGAAGTAGTGAACTGCGTCGGGGGTGAAGCAGCTCATCAGCGCTTTGTAGTCGGCGGCGTTGCAGGCGTCAAAATAGCGGCGGATCAGCGCTTCATGGGGGTGCATGCTGGCGTTCATAAGGGGTCTTTCAGGCTGTGGCGGGGCGGGCAGAGGGAATTGGTTTCCTGCCGCCGGCCACCCAGGCCTGGTGCGCCGCGCGGGTCTCGGGGCTGGGTGGGTACAGGCCCCAGAGCTTTTCGCCAGCCTGCACGCGCAGGGCCAGATAGGCTTCGAGGTCGTCCTGCACTTCGCACAGGTTGGCCATTTCTTCGGCGCAATGCGCTGGTATGACACTGATATTGTCACCGTCGCCGTGAATCACATCACCCGGGTAAATCGCCACGCCGGCGCAGCCGATGGGCACCTGCAAGTCAGCCACGTGGTGGTAGCTCAGGCGCGTGGTGGCGGTGACGCCGCTGGCCCAGATCGGAAAGTCCATACCGGTCAGTTCGGTGCCATCCCTGAAAGCTCCGTCTGTGACCACGCCGCGCGCGCCACGCATCATCATGCGGGTGATCAGCAGGTTGCCCATGGAGGCGGCGCGCGGGTCGCGGTTGGAGTCAATCACCACCACCTCTCCGGGGCGAACCTGCTCCACGCCGACCCATTGCAGATTATTGATGTGCGGCTCGGTGGTCAGCGTGGCGTAGGTGTCGATGTCCTCGCGGGCCGGAATGAAGCGCATGGTGTAGGCGCGGCCGGCAAAGGGTTTGAGTTTTTTGTTCAGCGGCGTCAGGCCCATCAGCACCGGCTGGCGATAGCCCTTTTTAAACAACTGCGTGGTCAGCGAGCCGCTGCTCACTTTGGCCAACCGGTCCAGCACGGTGTCGGACACAAAAACGGGCGCCGGGCGGGGGGGCGTGGGGGTGACGGTCAAAGTCATGAGGGTGTCCCTGTCGTTGATTAGCGCGATCTCAGGATGCGGAAAGTATGAAACTGATGTTAGTGGCGGCCTTTGCGTCTGCCAATGGCACCAGGCAAGGCTCAACAGGCATCGTCCCACATGTTGGAAAATGGACTGATGAAAACAAGCACCGGTGACGGAACCGCCTCCCTCGAAAAAGCCATGGACATACTGGACGCTGTCGGCGCCTCACCCCAGGGCTTGTCCCAAATCGAGCTGTCGGCACGGCTCAAGGTCCCGCGCACCACGCTGTACCGTTTACTGGCCACATTGATTGCCCGCGGCATGCTGCGGCGCGACCCTGCCCGGCGCGTCTATTGCCTGGGTTTTCGATGTTTTGAAATGGCGC
>JBIKHR010000162.1:0-6913 GCA_044362035.1 Polaromonas sp.
TTGGGCAGACCCTTGAGGCTGCTGCAGACGCTGGCCATGTTGATGATGCTGCCGCCACCACCCGCCAACATGCCGGGCAGCACGGCCTGGATCATCCAGTACTGCGCACGCACATTGAGGTTGAAAGCAAAATCCCACTCCTCATCGCTGGCCTGCTGGATGCTGCCGTTGTGCACAAAGCCGGCGCAGTTAAACAGCACTTGCAGCGGCGGCAAGGTGGCGACCAGGCTTTGAATAGCCGACTTGTCCAGCACATCAAGCACGGCAGTGCGCACATTGGCCACGCCCTCGTAGGCGGCCAGCAGTTGAGGGTTGAGGTCGGTGGCGATGACCTGCGCGCCCTCAGCGGCCATGGCCAGCACGCTGGCCTTGCCGATACCCTGGCCGGCGGCTGTCACGAGTGCGGTTTTGCCTTGAAGTCTCATGCTGTGTTTCCTTGGTTGTTGTGTTCAGGGTTTGACGATACTGATGTCGGCGATCTGGCGGCTGGCGATCACGCCCCAGTCCCATTCGATCCCCAGGCCCGGCGTGTCGGGCGCATGGGCGCGGCCGCCCTCGACCTTGATGCGGCTGGTGGTGATGTCATCGAGCTGCGGAATATATTCGACCCAGGCGGCGTTGGGCACCGCCGCGCACAGGCTCACATGCAGCTCCATCAAAAAGTGCGGGCAGACCGGCACATCAAAGCCTTCGGCCAGATGCGCCACCTTGATCCAGGGTGTGATGCCACCGATGCGCGCCACGTCGGGCTGAACAATGCTGCATGCGCCCTGCTCCAGGTATTCACGGAACTGGCTCAGGTGGTACATGGACTCGCCGACTGCCACAGGTATGGTGGTCTGCGCCCGCAACTGGCGATGACCTGAAACGTCTTCGGCCGGCAGCGGCTCTTCCAGCCAGGCCAGGTCCAGCCCCTCAAAGGCCGCCGCGCGGCGCAGCACCTGCGGCCGGTCAAAGCCCTGGTTGGCGTCGGTCATGATTTCAAATCCTGGCCCGACGGCCTGCCGCACAGCCGACAAGCGCGCCACGTCTTCGCTCACGTGCGGACGACCAACCTTGATCTTGGCGCCCTTGAAGCCCATCGCCTGCGCGGCCAGCGTCTGCTCGACCAGCTCGCCCGCACTCAGGTGCAGCCAGCCGCCTTCGGTGGTGTAGACCGGCACGCTGGCTTGCGCGCCACCCAGCAGCTGCCACAGCGGCAAACCGAAGTGGCGCGCGCGCCAGTCCCACAGGGCCGTGTCCACACAGGCCAGCGCCAGGCTGGTGATGGCGCCCACTGCCGTGGCATGGGTATGAAAAAACAGGTCTTTCCAGATCGCCTCAAAGTGCAGCGGGTTGCGCCCGATCAGGCGTGGCGCCAGGTGATCGCGCAACAAAGCCAGCACAGATGAGCCGCCGGTGCCAATCGTGTAGGCATACCCGGTGCCCTCGACGCCATCGCTGCAGCGCAGCGTCAGCAAGATGGTTTCTTGCGTCACAAAGGACTGGATGGCGTCGGTGCGCACCACCTTGGGCGGCAGGTTGACTTGCCGCAGGCGAACCGACTCGATGGTGACTGGCGTGTGCATGAACGAGGGTGCCCCTTTTTTAAAGTGCTTTCAGGGTTTAGCCTGATGCCGTTAGCCGGCGCACCGTGCGATTATCAATTGGCCTTACCACTTGTCCAATTCTGGCTAACCCTTAAGCCGCTCCTAAAGCCTCCCGAAAAAACCGATGCCGCTGCAAACCGTCGAACCGCAACGCCTGTACCGCCAGATCGCGGAACAGCTGCGCGCGCTCATCACCAGCGGTGAGTTTCAGGCCGGCGCCCGGCTGCCGGCCGAGCGCGACATCGCCAAGGAGCTCGGCGTGAGCCGGCCCTCGGTGCGCGAGGCGCTGATTGCGCTGGAGGTTGAAGGCTGGGTGGAGATCCGCACCGGCTCGGGCATTTATGTGCTCGACCGCCCCGCCCCCGGCAAGAACATGGCCGCACCCACCACCGAATGGGGTCCGCTTGAATTGATACGCGCCCGCCGCGTGGTGGAGGGCGAGATCGCCTCGATGGTGGCCACCCAGGCCAAGCGCCGCGACATCACCGCCATGGACCTGGCCATCGAATCGATGCAGGAAGACGCCGAACGCGGCGTCATGCCGCTGGACGGTGACCGCGCCTTTCACAGTGCCATCGTGCAGGCCTGCGGCAACACTGTGCTGATAGAGACCGTGCAGGGCTTTTGGGACTCGCGACGCGGCCCGCTGTTCGAACGCCTGGGCAATTATTTCGAGACCATGAGCTCATGGCAATCGGCCATCAATGAACACAAGGCGATTGTGGAGGCGATACGCGAGCGCAACGCCGCCGCCGCCCGCAGCGCCATGCATGCCCACATGGACAAATCACATGCCAGATTCAGCGCGAGCTGGCGCCGCGCGAAGACGACCTGACCCCAAGCCAGCGATTTTCATCACGATTTTTCAACCACCCTAGGAGACAAGCATGAGTCAAAAAACCACCAAGCGCCTGGCGCTCAAGACCCTGGCAGGCTGCGCAGCCGTCGCCGCTTTGCTGGGCACCGCCGGCCTGGCCCAGGCACAGACCAAACTGAAATGGGCGCACGTCTACGAGACCTCTGAGGCGTACCACACCTCGTCGGTGTGGGCTGCCGAAGAGATCAAAAAGCGCACCAGCGGCCGCTATGAAATCCAGGTCTTCCCGGCCTCCACACTGGGCAAGGAAAGCGACATCAACCAGGGCCTGCAACTGGGCACCGTGGACATCATCATCTCGGGCGCCTCTTTTGCCGCGCGCAGCTTCCCGCGCATCGGCGTGGCGTACTACCCGTACACCTTCCGTGATTCGGACCACCTGCTGAAATACGCCAAGAGCGATGTGTTCAAAGAGTTGTCTGACGGGTACAAAGCCAAGACCGGCATCCAGACCGTGGCCGTGACGTACTACGGTGCGCGTCACTCGACCAGCAACAAGCCTTTCAAGAACTGCGACGACATGAAGGGCCTGAAAATGCGCGTGCCGGACGTCCCTGCCTACATGGCGCTGCCACGCGCCTGCGGTGCCAATCCGACGCCGATCGCTTTTGCCGAGGTCTACCTGGCCCTGCAAAACGGCACCGTGGACGCACAAGAAAATCCGCTGCCCACCATCGAAGCCAAGAAGTTCTATGAAGTTCAGAAGAACATCATCATGACCGGCCACATTCTGGATTCGCTGGTCACGCAAGTTGGCCCTCACGTCTGGAACAAGCTGAGTGACGCTGACAAGAAAATCTTCACCGACGTGATGCAGGAAGCCGCCGCCAAAGGCACGGCCGAGATCAAAAAGCGTGAAGGCGAGCTGGTCAGCGAGTTCAAGAAAAAAGGCATCAACATGATTGATGTGAACAAGGACGACTTCCGTGCGCGCATCGTCAAGGCCGTGGACATGGCCTCCATGGGCTATGACAAGAAAGACTGGGACCGGATCCAGGCCATCAAGTAAAGACGCGTGACAGCGGATCAGGCCACCGGCCTGGTCCCGGTCGGGGTGGGCGCAGCCAGCGCCACCCCGTTTTTTTGAATCCACCGGAACGGCTGACCCATGAGCTCCATTGTCGATATTGACGCCCTGCCCAAAGTAATGGGCGATGACGGCGAGTTTCACGCCACCGATGAAGCCGTTGACTTGTCCGGCACCACCATCGAGGCCTGGGCTGCACTGCTGTTTTTCTGGGCTCTGGGCCTGACGGTTTTCTACCAGTTCTTCACACGCTATGTGATGAACGACTCGGCTGCCTGGACCGAAGAGATCGCCCGTTACCTTCTGATTGCCACGGTGTTTGTGGGTGCCGCCATTGGCGTGGCCAAGAACAACCACATCCAGGTTGATTTTTTCTACCGTTTCATGCCGCGCTGGCTGGGCCGTGCCATGGCCTTGCTGACCGACGCGCTGCGCATCGCTTTTTTAGGTGCGGCCGTGCTGCTGACCTGGCAAATGATGCAAAAGATGGACAGCTACAAGATGACCATCGTGGACCTGCCCATGAACCTGGTCTATGGCGTTTGCCTGGCCGGTTTTATCGGAATGTTGCTGCGTGCCCTGTGGGTCGCACGCATTCACTGGCAACGCGGCTACAGCGTGCTCGAACGCCCTGAATCAACGATGGAAGACCGCTAAATGCTCAAGATTATTTTTCTCTTTTTAATGAGCGGCGGCATTCCCGTGGCCATGGCCATGGCCGGGGCTTCGCTCATCTATATTTTGCTGACCAACAGCTCGCCACCCTTCGTGGTGATTCACCGCATGGTCAGCGGTATTGACAGCTTTCCGCTGCTGGCCGTGCCCTTCTTCATTCTGGCCGGCAACCTGATGAACAACGCCGGCATCACCAACCGCATCTACAACTACGCGCTGGCGCTGGTCGGCTGGCTCAAGGGCGGCCTGGGCCATGTCAACGTGGTCGGCTCGGTGGTCTTTGCCGGCATGAGCGGCACCGCCATTGCCGACGCCGCAGGCCTGGGCACGATCGAGATCAAGGCCATGAAAGACCACGGCTACAGCACCGAGTTTGCGGTCGGCGTGACCGCCGCTTCGGCCACGCTCGGGCCCATCATTCCGCCCAGCCTGCCCTTTGTGATCTACGGCATGATGGCCAACGTCAGTGTGGGTGCGCTATTTCTGGCGGGCATTTTGCCGGGCGTG
This sequence comes from Polaromonas sp., assembly GCA_044362035.1. Lineage (GTDB taxonomy): Bacteria > Pseudomonadota > Gammaproteobacteria > Burkholderiales > Burkholderiaceae_C > Polaromonas. The sequence continues at coordinate 4,676 of JBIKHR010000162.1, forward strand.
CTGATGGCCCTGCTGATGATGCTGACGGTGGCTTACTTCGCGCATAAAAACGGCTGGGGCGGCGACGTCAAGTTCAATGGCGGCAAGCTGGCCAAGGCCTTGTTTGAAACCGCTGTGGTGATTGGCTGGCCGCTGATGCTGTGGGTGCTGATCGGCAAGCTAGGGTTTCAGCCGCAGATCACCGTCTTTGTGGCGCTGGCCGCGCTGTTTGTAGCTGACAAGGCCTTTAACTTTCAGGCCGTGCTGCCCATCATGACGCCGGTGCTGCTGATTGGCGGCATGACCACCGGTATCTTCACGCCCACCGAAGGCGCGATTGCCGCCTGCGTGTGGTCGATGATTCTGGGCTTTGTCTGGTACCGCACCATCAACTTCAAGATGTTTGTGAAGGTCTGCCTGGACACGGTGGAAACCACCGCCACGGTGCTTTTCATCGTGGCAGCCGCCTCGATTTTTGGCTGGATGCTGACCGCCACCGGCGTGACCACCGACATCGCCGCCTGGGTGCTGGGCTTTACCAATGAGGCCTGGGTGTTTTTGCTGCTGGCCAATTTGCTGATGCTGTTCGTCGGTTGCTTTCTGGAGCCGACCGCCGCCATCACCATCCTTGTTCCCATCCTTGTGCCAATTGCGATGAAGCTGGGTATTGACCCGGTTCATTTCGGCCTGGTGATGGTGCTCAACCTGATGATCGGTTTACTGCACCCGCCCATGGGCATGGTGTTGTTTGTACTGGCCCGTGTGGCCAAGCTGTCGGTTGAGCGCACTACCATGGCCATCCTGCCGTGGCTGTTTCCCCTGCTCGGCAGCTTGATCATCATCACCTATGTGCCCAGCCTGGTTTTGTGGCTGCCCAAAATGTTTTACTAGGCTTTGCATGAAAGAGTTATGCCTTGGTTGGGATCATGCCGACGCGGCACTTGGCTCCGCGGCTGTCCCCCGCGTCGCCTATGGCGACAGCTCCTCCTTGATGCCGCTGCGCCAAGCACCGCATCGGCATGATCTTGTGAGCCGTGTGTGTGTTCATCGGCCCCAAAAAATATGCCCTGTTAACAAGCATGTGAGGCTGGGGTGGGTAGCGCAGCGAAATCAAGGAGGAGCTGCGGCCCTAGGCCGCGCGGGGGACATTCGCGGAGCTACTCACCCCAGCCTCACAGGCCAGCACATCACCCAACCCTATCCTGTATTTAAAAACACAAAATCATGATTCCATTCATCAGACTCCACACAGCAGACGACGTCGTCATAGCACGGACACAACTCATCAGTGGCACAAAAATAGAAGACTTTACAACCAAAGGCCTGATTCCCCCAGGCCACAAAGTCGCCAGCAAAGCCTTACAAACAGGCGATGCCGTCCGCCGCTACAACCAGATCATCGGTTTTGCCAGCCAGCCGATTGCTGCCGGCGAGCATGTGCACACGCATAACCTCAATATGGGCCCTGACAAAGGCGACTTTGCGCGCGACTACGCCATTGGTGCCGACGTCAAGGCAGCGCCTGCGCGGCTGGAGGCCACCTTCATGGGCATCAAGCGGGCCGACGGCCGCGTGGCCACGCGCAACTACATCGGCATCTTGTCCAGCGTCAACTGCTCGGCCACGGCAGCCCGCGCCATTGCCGACCATTTCTCGCGCCGCACCAACCCGGCGGCGCTGAAAAATTTTGCCAATTTGGACGGCGTGGTGGCGCTGACGCACGGCACCGGTTGCGGCATGGACGGCGATGGCCTGGGCATGAAAATCCTTGAGCGCACGCTGGCCGGCTATGCCACCCACGTCAACTTCGCCGGCGTGCTGGTGGTGGGCCTGGGCTGCGAGTCCAACCAGATCAACGCCTGGCTGGCCCACAGCGCGCTCCAAGAAGGCGAGAACTTTCGCGTATTCAACATTCAGGACAGCGGTGGCACGCGCCAGACGGTGGACAAAGGCATTGCCCTCATTCAAGAGATGCTGCCGCGCGCTAACGCTGTCCAGCGCGAGCCCTGCAGCGCAGCGCACATCACCATCGGCCTGCAATGCGGCGGCTCCGACGGTTACTCGGGCATCAGCGCCAACCCGGCACTGGGCGCGGCGGTGGACTTGTTGGTGGCGCACGGCGGCACGGCCATTCTCAGCGAGACGCCTGAAATTTACGGCGCCGAGCATTTGCTGACGCGCCGCGCAGTGCGCCCCGAAGTGGCGCACAAGCTGATCAGCCGCATCAAGTGGTGGGAGCAGTACACGCAGATCAACGGC
>JBIKHR010000161.1:0-6913 GCA_044362035.1 Polaromonas sp.
AGCCTGCGGGCGCAACCGGGCCATTGGCCGGCTTGCCGGTGTCGGTCAAGGACCTGTTTGACATCGCCGGTGAAGCCACCCTGGCAGGCTCCACCGCCATGCAAGGTGCAGCGCCGGCTGCCACCGATTGCCCGGCCGTGGCGCGCTTGCGTCAGGCCGGAGGGCTGATCGCCGGGCGCACAAATATGTCGGAGTTCGCCTTTTCCGGTATCGGCATCAATCCACACCACGGCACACCGGCCAACCCGGCAGACAGCCGCACAGCGCGCATTCCAGGCGGCTCGTCTTCGGGTGCGGCCGTGTCTGTGGCCACCGGCGCGGCTTTTGTGGGGCTGGGCTCGGACACCGGCGGCTCGATCCGCATTCCGGCGGCCCTGTGCGGCCTGGTCGGCTTTAAAAGTACCGCACGGCTGGTGCCCACCACCGGCGCGCTGCCGCTCTCCACCACACTGGACACGGTCTGCGCCTTGACGCGCTCTGTGCGCGACGCCGTGACGGTGCATGAAATTTTGGCAGACCGGCGCGTGGCGCTGGCCGGCAAACCGCTGTCGGCCAGCCGGTTTGCGGTAGCCCGCGAACTCATGCTGGACGGTCTGGACGACAGCGTGGCCAGCGCCTTTGAAAACAGCCTGCGGGTGCTGCGCGCGGCCGGTGCACAGATCGTTGAGATTGAACTTGACGAGTTGCTGGAGCTGAGCGCTATCAACGCCACCGGCGGTCTTTCGGCGGCCGAAAGCTACGCCTGGCACCGCCAGCTGATCGCCCAAAAGCAAGCCCGTTACGACCCGCGCGTGGCCCTTCGTATCCTCAAGGGCGCCAGCATGAGCGCGGCCGACTACATTGACCTGCTGGCGGCCCGGCAAAACTGGATCACCCGCATGAACATCCGCCTGAGTGGCTTTGACGCGGTGCTATCACCCACCGTGCCGATGGTCGCACCGCCGGTTGCCGAATTGGTCGACGATGACGTGAATTTCTTCAGGGTCAACGGTCTGATGCTGCGCAACCCGGCTGTGGTCAACATGCTCGACGGCTGCGCCCTGTCCCTGCCCTGCTTTGCCCCCCCATCCTCGCCAAATCAACTGCCGGTCGGGTTGATGCTCTGGCAGGCGGCCATGCATGACGATGCCGTGCTGGACGCATCGCTGCAAGTTGAAGCTGCGCTGAATGCCGCGCACGCTCACTGATAATTGCCCGAACGCTTTTTGTTGGCATTTGCTCCCTTACCCTTGATTTTTCTTTTTATGCACCCCCTGACCGCCCCCCTGTCCGCCCGACTGGCCCTGCCAGCCAACCTCGCATGAAGATCGCCGTTCTAGGCGCCGGCATCGTTGGCGTCACCACCGCCTACGAACTGGCCGCCGACGGCCATGAAGTCACCGTGATCGAGCAACACGACTCGGTCGCCGAAGTTGCCAGCTTTGCCAACGCAGGCGTGGTCGCACCCGGCTATGTCACGCCCTGGGCAGCGCCCGGCATGCCGGGCAAAGTCATTAGCCATTTGCTGCGCCGCCACTCACCCGTGCGCCTGGGCTGGCCGCTGTCAGGCACCGACATGGCCTGGATCTGGAAATGGTGGCGCGCCTGCAAGCCCGCCACCTACGCGCTGAACCGTGCGCGCATGCAACGACTGGCGTTTTACAGCCGTGCACGCCTGCACCAGCTGAGCGCCGAACTGCGGCTGGACTACGACCGCAGCGAAGGCTACATGGTGCTGCTGCGCTCGGACAAGGACCGCGCCATGGTCGAGGCCGGCCTGCAGGTACTGCGTGACGCAGGCGTCGATTTCCGCACCATTGATGCAGCCCAGGCCAGGCTGATTGAGCCCGCGCTGAACGCTGAGATGGTGTTTTCGGGGGCCATTCACCTGCCTGACGATGAGGTGGCCAATTGCCGGCAGTTCGCCTCCTTGCTCAAAGCCGAGGCACAGCGTCTGGGTGCCGAGTTTCATTTCAACACCATCGTTACTCGACTGGACCGTGAACACCCCGCCAGCGTGCACGTGGCCGGTGAAGCCGCACCGCGCCGCTACGACGCGGTGGTGGTCTGCGCCGGTCTGGCCTCGGCCCGCCTGCTCAAGCCGCTGGACTTGCGCATACCCATGACTGCTGTTCACGGCTATTCATTGACAGCGCCTGTGCGCGAGCCGCTGGACGCGCCGCGCAGCGGCCTGATGGACGAACGCTACAAGGTCTCGATTTCGCGCATTGGCAACCGTGTCCGGGTGGCGGGCAGCGCCGAAATCGGCGGCTCGCCGGGCCACCAACGCGAGGCTTCGGTGCAAACGCTCTACAAGGTCTTGCAAGACTGGTTCCCGGGTGCCGCGCAAGTCAACGGCAGCAACACCAGCGTGCAGGTATGGAAAGGCGCCCGACCCATGCTGCCTGATGGCCCGCCCATCGTGGCCGGCAGCGGTCTGCCCGGGCTCTGGCTGAACCTGGGCCACGGCTCCAGTGGCTGGGCGCTGAGCTGTGGCAGCGCGCGGCTGATGGCCGACATGGTGGCCGGCAAAACGCCCGCCATCGACACCGAAGGTTTCGGTCTGGAACGGCTCATCCGCCCGGCCGCCTAAGCCACCGCCAGCCTCAAGGGCCACAATGCGTGCATGCCCCGCATTGACAAGGTCAGCTCTGCACAGAGCTACCCGCTTTTCAACATCGCCGCCACCCGCGCCATCGAGCAGCGCGCCCTGCAAGCGTTGCCCGCGCACACGCTGATGCAGCGTGCCGGCCAGGCCGCAGCGCACTGGACGCTGGCACTGGCCCCGCATGCGCAATGCATCTGGATCGCCTGCGGGCCAGGCAACAATGGGGGCGATGGTTTTGAAGCCGCGCTGGCGCTTCACCACCTGGGCAAAACCGTCTGCATCACCTGGACCGAGCACACGCCTGAGCCCCACGGTCAAGCAGCCCGGCAACCCGCCGACGCCAGCGCCTCGCGCCAACGCGCATTGGCCGCGGGGCTGCAGATTTCGGACACGCCGCCCCGGCATTTTGATGTCGCCATCGACGCCTTGCTGGGCATAGGCGGCACGCTGTCGCCAGAGCGCGCCGGCACCCGGCTGATCACGCAATGGCTGCAACACATGCACCGCAGCAGCGCACCGGTGCTGGCGCTGGACTTGCCCAGCGGGCTCAACGCCGACACGGGTGCGGCCGGCGTACCGGCACTCGGCGCAAACCACACCCTGAGTCTGCTGACGCTCAAGCCCGGCCTCTTCACCGCCGATGGCCGGGACCAAGCCGGTCAGGTCTGGCTGGCAGACCTAGGGGTGAGCCCGCTCGCAGACCTGCAGCCCTCTGCCTGGCTACTGGGCGCAGACCGGGCGCTGCCCCTGTCACGCCAGCACGCGCCTCATGCCAGCCACAAGGGCAGCTTTGGTGATGTGGCCATTCTGGGCGGTGACCCCGGCATGAGGGGCGCGGCCTTGCTGGCCGCACAGGCCGCCCTGCATGCCGGGGCTGGCCGGGTGTTTGTGGCGCTGCTGGACGGCGCTGCAGTGCCCATGGACATGGGGCAGCCAGAACTCATGTTCAGAGCCCCCGCCGCGCTGGACTTGCGGCAGCAGGTACTGGTGTGCGGCTGCGGCGGTGGCCCGGCCGTGCGCCAGCATCTGCCGGCAGCGCTGTCTGTCGCCACCAAGGCCGTCCTGGACGCCGACGCGCTCAATGCGATAGCAACCGACACCCAGCTGCAAACCCAGCTCAGGGCACGCCACGGCCGCGGCCACGCCACCGTGCTGACGCCGCACCCGCTGGAGGCGGCACGCCTGCTTCAGTGCAGCGCGCAGGCGGTGCAGGCTGACCGGCTGAGCGCCGCGAAGACGCTGGCAGACCGCTTTGCCTGCGTTGTGGTGTTAAAAGGTTCGGGCAGCGTGATCGCAGCACCCGGGCAGACGCCGCGCATCAACCACAGCGGCAACGCCATGTTGGCCACGGCAGGCACGGGCGATGTGCTGGCCGGCATGGTGGGCGCGGCACTTGCCATGGGGGAAACAGCCTGGGAAGCAGCCAGCCGGGCCGTCTTCAGGCACGGGGCAGTGGCCGATGGCTGGGCCGGCCAGTACCCGAGCCAAACACTGACGGCCTCGGCGCTGGCCCGGCGGGCCGGGCACTGACAGAACCGGTCAGCCCAGCAGCATCAGCCCGATCTGCAAGAGCAGCAGCAAGGCCATGGCCGACAAGTCAACCCCGCCGATGGACGGCACCACACGGCGTAGCGGCGCCAGCGGCGGCTCGATCAGGCGCGACAGCAAACCATGCACCGGTGAGCCGGGCTGCACCCAGGAAATGATGACATAGGCGAACACCAGTATGGTCAGTGTCTGCAGCGCCACGCGCGCCAGCATGTGCAGGGCCAGGCCCAGCAAGCCCAGCGCGGGGAACCCGCCACCGCCCAGCCAGCCAAACAGCAAGCCCGCCAGCAGCGCGTAAACCAGAGCGAGCAAGCCCGCCGCCATCAAGCTGGCCCAGTCCAGCCGAGACCTGACCAGCGCCTGCGGCAACAACTGCCGCAGGGGCTTGACCAGCCAGCTGGTCAGAGCCATCACAAAAGTGCCGGGCTGCGCGCTCATGTTGATGCGCAGCCAGTTCATGTAAGCGCGCAGCAGAGCCGCGCCCATCAGCAGGTAAAACACCGTTTCGAGCAAAAAGCCCATGACACGCACAAACATTTTTCAGCGCCTTGGCTTTTTGCCGGATTTGCGCGGGCCGCCCGATGCCGCCTTTTTGACGGCGGCCTTCAGGGCCTGGATGGGCGAGCGCGCCGCGCCGCGGTCTGAGGCACCACTGCTGCGCGCCGCAGAACGCTGTTCGCGCTTGCCTGGATTTTTTTCGCTGCGTTTGTCGCCGCGCGCATCGCCGCCTTTGCGGCTGCCGCGTTCGTCGGGGCCATCGGATCCGCCAGCCTTGTCTTTCATGGCCCGCGTCAGTAATTCCTCGCCCTCACGCACCAGCCGGAAGTCAATCTTGCGGCCGTCCAGATCGACGCGGCTGACCTGCACCCGCACCCGCGTGCCGATGGCGTAACGCAGCCCGGTGCGCTCGCCCCGCAGCTCCTGGCGGGCTTCGTCAAAGCGGAAATACTCGCCGCCCAACTCGGTGATGTGAACCAGGCCCTCGACATACATGGCGTCCAGCGTGACAAATATGCCGAAGGTGGTGGCCGAACTGACCACACCGCCAAACTCCTCGCCCAGGTGCTCGCGCATGTATTTGCATTTGAGCCAGGCTTCCACGTCGCGGCTGGCCTCGTCGGCGCGGCGCTCGTTGGCACTGCAATGCAGGCCGGCGGCTTGCCAGGCAAGCTGGTCGATACTTGGCTTTTTGGGTTTTTGATCTGACTCCGCAGCCCGCGAAGCCAGCCGCTTGGACAGCTTGGCGTGCGCCTCGCCGGGCGTGGGCAGGGCCGGCAACTGGTACTTGGCCTGCTTGAGCACAGCCTTGATGACGCGGTGCACCAGCAGATCGGGGTAGCGGCGGATCGGGCTGGTGAAGTGCGTGTAGGCCTCGTAAGCCAGACCGAAGTGGCCGCCGTTCATGGGCGTGTAAATTGCCTGCTGCATGGATCTCAGCAGCATTGAATGAATCTGCTGCGCATCAGGCCGGTCTTTGGTGGCCACGGCAATCGCCTGGAACTCGCCGGGCGACGGATCGTCGGTGATGCTCAAGCCCAGGCCAATGGCCTTGAGGTAGTTGCGCAGCACTTCTTTTTTCTCAGGGGTCGGACCCTCATGCACGCGGAACAATCCCACATGCTTGCTCTGCGCAATGAAGTCGGCCGAGCAGACATTGGCCGACAGCATGGCTTCTTCAATCAGCCGATGCGCCACATTGCGGGTGCGCGGTACTATTTTTTCGATGCGGCCAGCCTCGTCGCAAACAATCTGCGTCTCGGTAGTTTCAAAGTCCACCGCGCCCCGCACACCGCGCTCCTTAAGCAGCGCCTGGTAGACGTCATGCAGGTCCAGCAGATGCGGCACCAGCGCCTTGCGCTGCGCGGCCTCTGGCCCGCGCGTGTTGGCCAGAATGGCAGCCACTTCGGTGTAAGTGAAGCGGGCATGACTGAACATCACCGCCGGGTAAAACTGGTAAGCGTGAACCTCGCCCTTGGCGGTGATCAGCATGTCGCAGACCATGCACAGGCGTTCAACGTTGGGGTTCAGCGAGCACAGGCCGTTGGAGAGCTTTTCCGGCAGCATGGGGATCACGCGACGCGGGAAATACACACTGGTGGCGCGGTCGTAAGCGTCGATGTCGATCGCGCTGCCGGTTTCCACATAGTGGCTCACATCAGCAATCGCCACCAGCAGGCGCCAGCCCTTGCCGCGGCCGACCTTGGCCGGCTCGCAGTAAACGGCATCGTCAAAGTCGCGCGCGTCTTCGCCATCAATCGTGACCAGGGCCACGTCGGTCAGGTCAATGCGGCCTTCTTTGTCGATCGGGCGGACGGCATCGGGCAAGGTGCGCGCCAGGGCCATGGCCTCGTCGCTGAACTCGTGCGGCACACCGTATTTGCGCACGGCAATATCGATCTCCATACCGGGGTCGTCAATCTCACCCAGCACTTCCTTGACGCGGCCCACCGGCTGGCCAAACAGCGCCGGCGGTTCCGTGAGTTCGACCACCACCACCTGACCGGTCTTGGCGGTGCCGGTAGCACCTTTAGGAATCAGAACATCCTGACCGTAGCGCTTGTCTTCCGGCGCGACCAGCCACACGCCGCTTTCCTGCAGCAGGCGGCCAATGATCGGGTTGGGCGAGCGCTCGATGATTTCGGTGACACGGCCTTCAGGCCGGTTCTTGCGGTCGTGCCGGACGATGCGGGCCTTGACGCGGTCCTTGTGCAGCACCGCGCGCATCTCGTTGGGCGGCAGGTAAATGTCCGCTTCGCCGTCATCGCGCTGAACAAAGCC
>JBIKHR010000163.1:0-6885 GCA_044362035.1 Polaromonas sp.
CCGATGGCTTTGCGGTAAGCGCGTTCGATGCCGTTGCGGTGCAGCAGGTTGTCACGCAGCAGCAGTGCGGCGCGGGCCGCCGGCAGGCTGTGGCTGCGACTGGCCTGCTGCGGCCGCCCGACCATGGCCGCAGCATGACTGCGTGCCAGATGCGCTGCGCTGATGCGCCCGCCGTAACCAGCGGCCTTGAAAGCCTCCCAGGCTTCGGCCAGATGATGGTGGCGCGCACTGTAGCCGGCCTGCACCCGCCACCAGAGCAAGGCCACCGCCTCGGAGGCGGCTTCGGCCACCGCACCTTCGATCGCCACGGCAAAATCAAATCGCGGCGCGGTCAGCTGGCCGTGGTGCGGGTCATACAGGTCGTCAAGCACATTGATGCCGCCGCAAAACACCAGGCGCTGATCGATCACGCACAGCTTGCGGTGCAGCCGGCGCCATTGCTCTGGCCGCACCAGGCCCAAGCCGGGCCAGTTGCCGGTCAGCGGCGAATACACCTGCCAATGCACGCCGGCATTGGCCAGCCGCTCTTGCCAGACGGGCGGCAAGGGGGCCGTGCCGATGCCATCCACCAGCACCTGCACTGTCACGCCGCGGCGGGCGGCGCGCATCAGGGCTTGCGCCACCTCAGCACCTGCGCCGTGGAAGTCAAAAATATAGGTTTCGAGCTGTATCCAATAAACGGCCGCATCCATCGCGCCGATCAGGGCGGGGAAAAAGGTCTCGCCGCCTTGCAGCAGCACAGGCGGGCGTGACCGCTTCAATGAAGCAGTGGCGGGCATAGGCGTAGGGTGACACAAATCGCAGCATGCGCCAACCCGACCGCATCATGGCAGCGCAGTGGGTCAGGGCGGGCTGGACAGAAATTGAGGCAGCAGCAAGATGGCTTCGGCGTTTGACGGCGAATAGCAGCAGTCAGCTGCTGCCCGCCAGTCCAGCCACTGCCAGTGGGTGTGCTCGCGCGGGCTCAGGCGCACCGGCACGGCAGCGGGCACGCACAGGCCAAACACATGTTCGGTGTTGTGCGTCACCCCGGGCGCGTAGCGGTGGCGCCAGGCGGGGTAAATCTCGTAGACGTTGGCAATACCCCAGTCCTGCAGGCTGTCAGGCTGAGCGCTCAAGCCAGTTTCTTCCTGCACCTCGCGGGCGGCGGTGTGGGCCAGGCTGGCGTCTTGAGGGTCCATAGAACCCGTGACGCTTTGCCAGAACTCAGCATGGTCGGCACGCCGGATCAGCAGCACTTCACGCGCCGGCGTGTAAATGACCACCAGCACCGAGACCGGCAGTTTGGGCGGTGTCATGCCGAGGTTTGCGCGTTGGCCTTGGCCACTGGGCGTGCGCCCGGGGGCTCAGGCCGGCAGCGGGTTGCGCAGGCGGATGTGCAGCTCGCGCAACTGCTTTTCGTCCACCGGACTTGGTGCGTGCGTGAGCAGGCATTGGGCGCGCTGGGTTTTGGGGAAAGCGATCACGTCGCGGATCGACTCGGCGCCCGTCATCATGGTGACGATGCGGTCCAGACCGAAAGCCAAGCCGCCGTGCGGAGGCGCGCCGTATTGCAGCGCATCGAGCAGAAAGCCGAATTTTTCTTGCGCTTCTTCAGTCCCGATTTTCAGCGCTGTGAAGACCTTGCTTTGCACATCAGCGCGGTGAATCCGCACCGAGCCGCCGCCGAGCTCCCAACCGTTGAGCACCATATCGTAAGCCTTGGCGATACAACGGCCCGGATCGGTGTCCATCCAGTCTTCGTGGCCGTCTTTGGGGGCCGTGAACGGGTGGTGCACGGCGCTCCAGCGCTTGTTTTCCTCGTCATGTTCGAACATCGGAAAGTCCACCACCCACAGCGGCTTCCAGCCCTTGGTGAAGAGACCGGTTTTCTTGCCGAACTCGCTGTGACCGACCTTCAGACGCAGCGCGCCAATGCTGTCATCGACGATCTTGGCCTTGTCGGCGCCAAAGAAAATGATGTCGCCGTTTTGCGCACCGCAACGCTTGAGAATTTCGGTGATGGCCTCGTCATGCAGGTTCTTGACGATCGGGCTTTGCAGGCCATCACGGCCCTTGCTGACGTCGTTGACCTTGACCCAGGCCAGGCCCTTGGCGCCGTAGATCTTGACGAACTCGGTGTAGCCGTCGATCTCGCCGCGGCTCATCTCCGAGCCTCCCGGCACGCGCAGGCCGACCACCCGGCCGCCCGGCGTGGTGGCCGGTGTGCTGAAAACCTTGAAGTCCACGCTGGCCATGACGTCGGTGAGCTCGGTGAACTCGAGGTTGATGCGCAAGTCCGGCTTGTCAGAGCCGAAGCGGTGCATGGCGTCGTGGTAGGCCATGACGGGGAACTCGCCCAGGTCGGTGTTCAGCACGGTTTTGAAGATGTTGCTGATCATGCCCTGGAACATGTCGCGGATGTCCTGCTCGCCCATGAACGAGGTTTCAATATCAATTTGCGTGAATTCGGGCTGACGGTCAGCGCGCAGGTCTTCGTCGCGGAAGCACTTGGTGATCTGGTAATAGCGGTCAAAGCCGGCGACCATCAGCAACTGCTTAAAGAGTTGCGGGCTTTGCGGCAACGCAAAGAAATTGCCTTCGTTGACGCGGCTGGGCACCAGGTAGTCACGTGCGCCTTCGGGTGTGCTTTTGGTGAGCATCGGCGTTTCGATGTCAATGAAACCGTTGGCGTCGAGGAACTTGCGCGTTTCCATGGCCACGCGGTAGCGCAGCATCAGGTTGTTTTGCATGTAGGGGCGGCGCAGGTCCAGCACGCGGTGCGTCAGGCGTGTGGTCTCGGACAGGTTGTCGTCGTCGAGCTGGAACGGCGGCGTGACGCTGGCGTTGAGCACAGTCAGTTCGTGGCAGAGGATTTCGATCTTGCCGCTTTTGAGACTGTCGTTGACCGTGCCTTCAGGACGCGCACGCACCAGGCCCTTGATCTGCACGCAGAACTCGTTGCGCACGCCTTCGGCGGTCTTGAACATGTCGGCGCGGTCGGGGTCGCAGACCACCTGCACATAGCCTTCACGGTCACGCAGGTCGATGAAGATCACCCCGCCGTGGTCACGACGGCGGTTCACCCAGCCGCACAGGCTGACGGTCTGGCCCATCAGGGCCTCGGTCACCAGACCGCAATAGTGGGTACGCATTTGGGAGGCGATGGACATACAGGTTTGCTTTACGGTTAACAGGATGGGGGGACAAGGGGCGCGCGAGCGCGCCGGGTAAATCAATTCAACTTTTTGGGCGGTGTGGTGCCGGGCGACACAACCCCCATGGAGATCACGTAGGTCAGGGCCTCATCGACGCTCATGTTGAGCTCAATACAGTCGCTGGCCTTGAGCATGACGAAGTAGCCGCCGGTCGGATTGGGCGTGGTGGGCACATAGACGCTGAGGTAGTCAGGGCCCAGGTGGTTGACCACATCGCCGCCTGGCGTGCCGGTCTGAAACGCAATGGTCCAGACGCCTTCACGCGGCCACTGCACCAGCACCGCCTTGCGAAAGGCGTTGCCGTTTTCGGAGAACAAGGTATCGGACACCTGTTTGACGCTGGAATAGATCGAGCGCACGATGGGTATGCGGCCCAACAAGGAGTCCCACCAGCCGACCAGCTTGCGACCGAAAAAATTACTGGCCACAGCGCCGATCAGCAGCACAATCGCCAGCGCCAGCAGCACGCCAAAGCCGGGCACATGAGCGCCGATCAGGTAATCAGGGTGCCAGTGACGAGGCAGAATCTGCAAGGTCTGGTCGAGCGTGCTGACGATCCAGTCCAGGACCCAGACCGTGATGGCCAGGGGCACCAATACCAGCAAGCCGGCCAGCAACCAGCGACGCACGGCGGCCATCATTCGGCCTTACCTGAGGTGGATGGCGCTGGCGCTGGTGCGGGGGCCGGGCTGGCCGCCGCACCAGCCGCCGGGACGGGTGCGGCAGTTGCCGTCGCGGCGGCGGACTCGCCGGTGCCTGAGGCAGCGCCTTCTTTGACCGCCGGGGCCGAAGCAGCTGCGTTGCCCCCACGGAAATCGGTCACGTACCAGCCGGAGCCCTTGAGCTGAAAGCCAGCGGCGGTGACCTGCTTTTTAAAGGCCGGCGCGCCACATTGCGGGCAATCGCTCAGCGGGGCGTCCGACATCTTCTGTAAAACGTCCTTGGTATGCCCGCAGGACTCGCATTTGTAAGCGTAGATTGGCATAGTTTGAGAGGTTTTGAAGTGGGCAGCTGCGCCTGTCAACGGGCTCAGCTTGCAAACCCTCAATTATAGGCGCTGGGCCTGTGGCCTCCTCGGGCGCAGCGCTGCTGGCGCCGCGGGCATCAGAACAGCGGCACAGTCAGCAGCTGCATGGTCAGCAAACCAAGGAAAAACCCGAGCCCGCCGTACACCAGGCCGCGCAGCAGTTTGTTGGTGCGTTTTTGCTCTTCCAGCAATTCGCTAAGCTCGTTGCGCTGATCTACCGTCCGGGCCTTGAGCAGCTGATGCAGCAGACGCGGCAAGGTGGGCAGCAGCTTGGCGTAGCTGGGCGCCTCGGCCTTGAGCTGGGCCAGCAGCTTTTCAGGCCCGATTTGCTCAAGCATCCATTTTTCAAGAAAGGGCTTGGCGGTGCTCCACAGGTCGAGCTCCGGGTCGAGTTCGCGGCCCAGCCCTTCGATATTGAGCAGCGTTTTTTGTAGCAGCACCAGTTGCGGCTGGATCTCGACATGAAACCGACGCGAGGTCTGAAACAGGCGCATCAGCACGAGCCCGAGAGAGATTTCCTTGAGCGGGCGGTCAAAGTAAGGCTCGCAACAGGCGCGAATGGCCGACTCGAGTTCGTCCACGCGGGTGCGCGCAGGCACCCAGCCTGACTCGATGTGCAGCTCAGCCACGCGCTTGTAGTCGCGCTGGAAAAACGCCGTGAAGTTCTGCGCCAGGTATTCCTTGTCCACTTCGGTGAGCGTGCCGACGATGCCGAAGTCCAGCGAGATGTAACGCCCGAAGGTGGCCGGCTCCAGGCTCACCTGGATGTTGCCCGGGTGCATGTCGGCATGGAAAAAGCCGTCGCGAAAGACCTGGGTAAAGAAAATCGTCACGCCATCGCGGGCCAGCTTGGGAATGTCAACGCCAGCGTCACGCAGGCGCTGCACCTGGCTGATGGGCACGCCCTTCATGCGCTGCATGACCATCACGTCAGTCATACAGAAGTCCCAGACCATCTCGGGAATCATCACCAGGTCCAGCCCCTGCATGTTGCGGCGCAGTTGCGCTGCGTTGGCCGCTTCGCGCAGCAGGTCCAGCTCGTCGTGCAGGTAGGTGTCGAATTCGGCCACCACCTCGCGCGGCTTCAGACGCTTGCCGTCGGCGGACAGGCTTTCGACCCAACCGGCCATCATGTGCATCAGCGCCAGGTCTTTTTCAATGGCCGGCAACATGTTTGGGCGCAACACCTTGACGGCGACTTCACGGCCATCAGGCAGCACGGCGAAGTGCACCTGCGCGATGGAAGCGCTGGCCACGGGCGTGCGCTCAAAGCTGGCGAAGATGCTTGCGATGGGGCGCCCGAAAGAGCGCTCAATGATGGCCACCGCCAACGACGACTCAAAGGGCGGCACCCGGTCCTGCAAGAGGGCCAGTTCGTTGGCAATGTCGGTGGGCATGAGGTCGCGCCGGGTGGACATGACCTGGCCGAATTTGACGAAGATGGGGCCCAGATGCTCGAGCGCCATGCGCAGACGCTCGCCGCGCGGCGCACTCAGGTTGCGACCGACCGACATGATGCGGGTCAGTCGGCGAATCCAGGGTTTTTCAAAACTGGACAGAACCAACTCGTCCAGGCCAAAGCGCAGCACCGTCCAGACAATGAAAAAGCCGCGAAACAAGCGACTCATGTGCCCGCCTGCAGGTCTGCGGAAGCGGCCTTGCCGGCGCCAAATGGCGGCTTGGGCGCGCGCGCTAAAAACTCGCGCAAGGCCGCCAGCAAGCGCTGGCCGGCACCAGCCATGGCATGCGCGGGCACGTCGCCCACAATCCGCGACAGGTCTTCTTCGATGTCCCAGCGCAGGTTGTCGGCCAGCCAGCCCAACTCGGCTGCCAGTTGCACATCGCCGTCAATCTTGACCTGCGGGGCTTTGCCTTCGAGCACCGACTGAACCAGCACCCATGGCGCTTCAACGGCCACAGTGAGCGTGAGATCAGCCGGCAGGTGCGACGGGGCACGGTCGGTCAGGCCGGCGGGGGTGATCAGGAGATCGAGCGCAAAAGCGCCCCAGCGCCAATGAACCACACTGCCCTTCTTGCGGGCCAGCCGGGTCTGGGCTTCTTTTTCCTGCATCAAAACGTGGTTCAGCAGCAGCACCAGCTTTTGCTGCCCTTCGGCCACCAGCCAAGGCGGGGGTTGCAGTTGCTTGACGAAAGATTCCAGAAACGAAAAAGGGGACGTTTTATTCATACGTCCCCGATTTTGACGGATAAATGCCGGGCTGCCCGTCGGGCAGCCCGTTAGCCTCAAATCATTGCAGGGCCTGAACGCCCGCCACCAGCCAGCCACCGGCACCGTTGCGCGGCTTGGTCATGTTCCAGACTTCGCGGAAAGGGCTCGGGCCGGCCGAGACGTCTTCGCTGATCATGCCGGAGAATTCAACGCTGGCCATGTAAACCATGTCCGTCTCTTCGATCCCCAGCAACTGTGCGTCCAAACGCAAGACATCGGTCTTGTTGACCACGCCGCCGGTGTGCGACTCGCGCTCGGCCAACTGGGTCTTGATCTGATCGAGCATCTCGTCCGTCATCATGGAACGCAGGGCGCTGATGTCAGAACGATCCCAGGCGTCTTGCAGGGTGACGAAATTGGTCTTGCAGGCACTCAGGAAGCCGTCAGCGTCAAAGCCGGCGGGCACGCCCCAGGACTGCGATCCGAGCAAG
>JBIKHR010000008.1:0-23256 GCA_044362035.1 Polaromonas sp.
AATACCCACAGTACCCCGACAGCAAGTTCGGCATTGCCGTGCCGCGTGCGGGCAATGCATCAGGGGGCGGTCAGCCGGGCTCCATCCTCAAATGCAAGGGTTGGGAAACCGATCCGAATGCCTATATTTATTTCATCACTCAGGCCGGTGTTTGGCCCGCCGTGTGCCGGGTGATCGGTGAAGAAGGCTGGATCACTGACGAGGCCTATGCCACGCCAGGCGCGCGGCTGCTTCACCTCAAGCCGATTTTTGCCCGCATCGAGCAATGGACCATGACCAAGACCAAGTTCGAGGCCATGGACATTCTCAACCAACACGACATTCCCTGCGGCCCCATTTTGTCGATGAAGGAAATTGCCGAAGAGCCTGCGCTGCGAGCCACCGGCACCATCGTCGAGGTGGACCACCCCACGCGCGGCAAGTACCTGACCGTCGGCAACCCGATCAAGATGTCCGACAGCGCCACCGAAGTGACCCGATCGCCCCTGCTGGGCGAGCACACCAACGAAGTGCTCGGCCAGCTCGGATACAGCGCCGATGACATTGCGCAAATGCGCGCCGACCACGTCATCTGAGGCTGGCCGGACGCAACCCCCACGCCCTAATCCAAGAAGCCACCATGAACCATCCGATCATTCCCATCGCCGTCCTTGATGACGCCGGCAAGCAGCGAAAACGCCAGGCCCCCAAGGGGCGGCGAGTGGACCCGGCCGCACTGGCCGAGGTCCGGGCATTGCTGGGTGACGAATCCCGCCAGCCTGACTTGCTGATCGAGCACCTGCACAAGATTCAAGACGGATTCGGTCATTTGTCAGCGGCGCACCTGGTCGCGCTGGCGCAGGAAATGCGCATGGCACAAGCGGAGGTCTATGAAGTTGCCACTTTTTATCACCACTTTGATGTGGTCAAAGAAGGGCAGACCGCGCCCGCGCCATTGACCGTGCGGGTGTGCGACGGCTTGTCCTGCGAGATGGCCGGGGCCGGTGATCTGCTGGCCAAGCTGCCCGGGCTGCTGGGGCGTGAGGTGCGCGTGATCGCAGCGCCGTGCATCGGCCGCTGCGAACAGGCACCAGCGGCAGTGGTGGGGCAAAACCCGGTGGCCCATGCCAGTTGCGACAGCGTGGCGGCCAAGGTGGCTGCCGGCGCGGTAAAACATATGCCGACCGGTTTTATCGATCTGGCGGCCTACCAGGCCAGTGGTGGCTACGCGCTGCTGCAGCAGTGCCTCTCGGGCGAGCGTGATGTCGAATCCGTCATCCATAACCTCGAAGACTCGGGCCTGCGCGGCCTGGGGGGCGCCGGTTTTCCGACCGGGCGCAAGTGGCGCATTGTGCGGGCCGAACAAGGGCCCCGCCTGATGGCCATCAACATTGACGAGGGCGAGCCCGGAACCTTCAAAGACCGTACCTATCTGGAGTGCGACCCGCACCGTTTCATTGAAGGCATGCTGATCGCGGCCTGGGCGGTGGGCATCGAAAAAATCTACATCTATCTGCGCGACGAATACCACGGTTGCCGCCACATGCTAGAGGCCGAGTTGGCCAAGCTGCGCCAGTCGCCCATCATGGCCAGCATGCCAGAGATCGATCTTCGCCGTGGTGCCGGTGCCTACATTTGCGGTGAAGAGTCCGCCATGATCGAGTCGATCGAAGGCAAACGCGGTTTGCCGCGACTGCGCCCGCCCTATGTGGCCCAGGTCGGCCTGTTCGGTCGCCCTACCCTTGAGCACAATTTCGAAACCCTGCACTGGGTGCGCGAGCTGCTTGAAAAAGGCGCGAGCTGGTTTGCCTCGCAAGGCCGTCACGGCCGTAAGGGGCTGCGGTCTTTTTCAGTTTCAGGTCGTGTGCAAAAGCCCGGCGTCAAACTGGCGCCGGCGGGTATCACGGTGCAAGAACTCATCGATGAGTACTGCGGCGGCATGCTGCCCGGCCACACGCTGTACGGCTATCTGCCGGGTGGCGCTTCGGGCGGCATCTTGCCGGCATCGCTGAACCACATCCCGCTGGACTTTGACACCTTGCAGCCCTACGGCAGCTTCATTGGCTCTGCTGCGGTGATCGTGCTGTCAGACCGGGACCGCGCCACCGATGCAGCCCGCAACATGATGCGGTTTTTCCAGCATGAGTCCTGCGGCCAGTGCACGCCCTGCCGGGTTGGAACTGCCAAGGCCGTCACGCTGATGGCGCAGCCCAAGTGGGACCTGCCACTGATTGCCGACCTGTCGCAGGTCATGCGCGACGCCTCTATTTGCGGCCTGGGCCAGGCTGCGCCCAACCCCATGGACAGCGTCGTCAAGTACTTTCCCCAAGAGCTGGCCTGAACCGCAGACCCTCTAGCTGATCACCGGATCAAAGGATTCACCATGAATGCAATTACCCGTCAGGAACTCGCCGAGCTCGATGCGCCGCTGGTGAATTTCAGCCTCAACGGCCAAGAGGTCACAGGCCGCGCCAATGAATCACTCTTGCAGATAGCCAAGCGCGAAGGCATTGAGATACCGCACCTGTGCTTCAAGGAAGGCCTGGAGGCCGTTGGCAATTGCCGCGCCTGCATGGTCGAGATCGACGGCGAGCGGGTGCTGGCACCCTCCTGCTGCCGGGCACCCACCGCCGGCATGAAGGTCAAGACCGACAGCGAGCGGGCTGTGGCATCGCAAAAAATGGTGCTGGAGTTGCTGCTGTCGGACATGCCTGAAAAAGCCTACACCCGCCACAACGAGGTCGACCAGTGGGCCGCCCAGATCGGCGTCGGCAAGCCGCGTTTTGAGGCGCGCCACCAAGTGGCGCAAGATGTGTCTCACCCGGCCATCGCGGTCAACCTGGACGCCTGTATTCAGTGCACCCGCTGTCTGCGCGCCTGCCGCGACGAGCAGGTCAACGACGTGATCGGCCTCGCCTTTCGGGGCGATCACGCCAAGATTGTGTTTGACATGGACGATGCCATGGGCGCGTCCACCTGCGTGGCCTGCGGCGAATGTGTCCAGGCCTGCCCCACCGGTGCCCTGATGCCGGCGCGCGAGGCAGCGCTGGCGGTGCCCGACAAGCAGGTCGCTTCGGTGTGCCCTTTCTGCGGCGTCGGCTGCCAGCTGACCTACAACGTCAAAGACGACAAGATCCTCTTTGTTGAGGGCCGCGACGGCCCTGCCAACCACGAGCGCCTGTGCGTCAAGGGTCGCTATGGCTTTGACTACGCCCATCATCCGCACCGCCTGACCAAGCCGCTGATCCGCCGCGCAGATGCGCCCAAGACCGGCGATTTCAGCATGGACCCGGAACGAGTGATGGATATTTTCAGGGAAGCCAGCTGGGAAGAAGCGCTGGAGTTTGCCGGCGGCAAACTCGCTGCCATTCGTGATCAACATGGCAAAAAATCGCTGGCCGGTTTCGGCTCGGCCAAGGGCAGTAACGAAGAGGCCTACCTGTTCCAGAAACTGGTGCGCACCGGCTTCGGCAGCAACAACGTGGACCACTGCACGCGCTTGTGCCACGCCTCGTCAGTGGTGGCGCTGCTCGAAGGCATCGGCTCGGGGGCGGTGTCCAACCCAGTGATGGATGTCACCAAGGCCGAGGTGATTGTCATCATTGGGGCCAACCCGACGGTCAACCACCCGGTGGCCGCCACCTGGATCAAGAATGCTGTGAAAAACGGCAGCAAGCTGCTGGTGCTGGACCCGCGCCGCTCTGACCTCACCCGCATGGCGCACCGGCACCTGCAGTTCAAGCCCGACACCGACGTGCCCATGCTCAACGCGATGATGAACGTCATCGTGACCGAGGGCCTGGTCGACGAAGCTTTTATTGCCAGCCGCACCATTGGCTACGACGAGTTGCGCAAAAACGTCGAAGGCTACACGCCCGAACTGATGGCCCCGATCTGCGGCATTGACGCCGACACACTGCGCTATGTGGCCCGCCTGTATGCCAGCTCCAAAAGCTCGATGATTCTGTGGGGCATGGGCGTGTCGCAACACGTGCACGGCACCGACAACGCGCGCTGCCTGATCGCGCTGGCGCTCATGACCGGCCAGATCGGCCGCCCGGGTACCGGCTTGCACCCGCTGCGTGGCCAGAACAACGTACAAGGCGCCTCTGACGCGGGTTTAATCCCCATGATGCTTCCCGACTACCAGCACGTCTCCAACCCGGCTGTGCGCGCCAAGTTTGAAAGCGCCTGGAAGCTGCCGGCCGGCTCGCTGGACGAGCAGCCTGGCCTGACCGTGGTCGAGGTCATGCACGCCATTAAAAAAGGCGTGATCCGCGGCATGTATGTGCAAGGAGAAAACCCGGCCATGTCAGACCCGGACGCCAACCATGCCCGCGAGTCGCTGGCTGCGCTGGAGCACCTGGTGGTGCAAGACATCTTTTTGACCGAGACCGCCTACCTGGCCGACGTCATCCTGCCCGCCAGTGCTTTCCCTGAAAAAGACGGCAGCTTCACCAACACCGACCGGCTGGTGCAGATGGGCCGCAAGGCCATCAACCCGCCGGGCGCCGCACGCCAGGACCTGTGGATCATCCAGCAGATCGGCAACCGCCTCGGGCTGGACTGGCAATACAAACATGTCAGCGAAGTGTTTGACGAGATGCGCCACACCATGCCCAGTATTGGCGGCATCACCTGGGAAAGGCTTGACCGCGAGCACTATGTCACCTACCCCTGTCTCAAAGAAGGTGACCCGGGCCAGTCGGTGGTGTTTGAGGACAGTTTCCCCCGCGAAACCGGTCGTGCCCGCTTTGTGCCGGCCGACATCATTCCGGCCAACGAGCGCCCTGACACCGATTACCCGATGGTGCTGATCACAGGCCGTCAACTCGAGCACTGGCACACGGGCAGCATGACGCGCCGCGCCACCGTGCTCGACGCCATCGAGCCCGATCCCGTGGCGCTGGTGCATCCGCTGGACCTGGCAGACATGGGTGGCCAACCGGGTGACCTGGTGACCATCGAGTCACGCCGCGGCAAAGTGGCGCTGTATGCGCGTGCCGACGAGAGCTCGCCACGTGGCTCCGTGTTCGTGCCCTTTTGCTATTACGAGGCGGCCATCAACAAACTCACCAACGCTGCACTCGACCCTTTTGCCAAGATTCCGGAGTTCAAATATTGCGCCATTCGCGTGTCTTTGGGCGGCGTGCCGCCTGTGCAAAGCAGCTACGGTGGCGGTCAGGCTTTGGCCGATTCCATAGCCAGAGGCTGATTTTTGGGACTGAATTTAGGTTTTCAGAGGGAAAACAGCAAAAAAACCTTGGAAAAATCGATTCCCCCCTGTGAAACAGTAGTTTTCTCCAGTAGCATCCGGCTTGCCAATGAGAACTAGTTAATTTCATTGGTGATTAATCAACTTCTAGAAGGAAAATCAATCATGGCAACTGCAAAAAAAGCACCGGCTAAAAAAGCGCCAGCAAAAAAGGCTGCTCCGGCAAAAAAAGTAGCTGCAAAAAAAGCAGCCCCTGCGAAGAAGGCAGCTCCTGCTAAAAAGGTAGCCGCCAAGAAAGCAGCTCCCGCAAAGAAGGTAGCCGCGAAGAAAGCAGCTCCCGCCAAGAAGGCCGCTGTCAAGAAGGCGCCCGCCAAAAAGCGCACGCCCAATGCAGCGTTCATGAAGCCACTGACCCTGAGCCCGGCTCTGGCCGCAGTGGTGGGCGACAAGCCTTTGCCACGCACTGAAATTGTCAGCAAGCTCTGGGTTTACATCAAAGCCAAGGGTCTGCAGGACAAAGTCAACAAGCGCATGATCAATGCCGACGACAAGCTCAAGGCTGTGTTCGGCAAGGCTCAAGTCTCGATGTTCGAGATGGCTGGCCTGATCGGTAAGCACGTCAAGTAATCAGCTCCCGCTGATGATAAAAAGGCCGGTTCACACCGGCCTTTTTTTCGTCTGCTCTACGCCGATCAGCCTTGTCAGCCCTGATTAGCCTTGGCGTTGCGCGTGATGGCCGACAAGGTGCCGCGGGTCGTGATGACCTCCGGGTCCAGCATCACTTCGATCAGCGTGCCCTCGGGGCGCGCCAGCGCGGCCAGCAACTCAGACTCAAACTCCCCCGTGCGGGTGATGCGTACACCAGCGTAACCGTAAGCACGCGCCAAAGCGGCAAAGTCGGGGTTCTTCAGGCGCGAACCGCTTTCGTGCTCAGGGTACTCGCGCTCCTGGTGCATGCGGATGGTGCCGAACATGCCGTTGTTGAGCAACACGATGATGCTCTTGGCGCCATGCTGAACGGCAGTGGCCAGTTCCTGCCCGTTCATCAGGAAGTCGCCATCGCCGGCTATCGTGAAAGCCACGCGACCGGTGGTGATGGCCGCCGCAATGCCGGCTGGCACTCCGTAGCCCATCGCTCCAACGGTGGGCGCGAGCTGCGTCTTGTGGCCCTTGACCAGACCGTGGTGTTTGAAGAAACGATGAACCCAGCTGGCAAAGTTGCCGGCGCCGTTGGTCAGCACGGCATCGTCGGGCAAATGCTTTTGCAGCAGGCCGACGATGGCCGGCATGTCGATGTCTCCCGGCAGCGCCTGCGGCAACAGGTTGCCCAGGTAGTCCGCGTTGGCTGCAGCGCTCCAGTCCTCCCAGGGCACAGACACGGGGGCGCTGAGCACCTCCAGCGAGCGCGCAGCGGCGTTCATGGTGGCGTTGATGGCCAGGTCAGCCTGGAAAACGCGGTTCAGCTCTTCAGCGCTGGCGTGAATGTGCACCAGTTTTTGCTGTGGGCGCGGCGCCTCAATCAGCGTGTAGTTGCCGGTGGTCATCTCGCCCAGCCGCGGGCCGATGGCGATGATCAGGTCACTCGCCTTGACGCGCGCGGCGAGTTTGGGGTTCAGGCCGATGCCGACATCGCCGGCATACAGCGGATGGTGGTTGTCAAAGGTGTCCTGAAAGCGGAAGGCGTTGCCGACCGGCAGGCGCCAATTTTCGGCAAAGCGCTGCAGCGCTTGCGCTGACTGCGGCGTCCAGCCGCCACCGCCGGCAATCACCAACGGCCGCTCGGAGGCCAGCAGCATTTCGCGCAGCGTGCGCAAGGCGCCCGGGTCACTCCAGGCCTGCACGGCTTCGACGCGTGGCAGCGCCTGGGCGGCGGTCATCTGCGTGAGCATGTCTTCGGGCAAGACCAGCACCACCGGGCCGGGCCGGCCATTCATGGCCGTGGCAAAGGCGCGGGCGATGTACTCGGGAATGCGGTTGGCGTCGTCAATGCGCTCGACGCGCTTGGCAAAGCCCTTGGTGCTGGGGCCAAAGAAGCTGCTGTAGTCCACCTCCTGGAAGGCCTCGCGGTCACGGCAGTCGCTGGCGACATCGCCCACCAGCAGAACCATGGGCGTGGAGTCCTGAAAGGCCGTGTGAACGCCGATAGAGGCATTGGTGGCACCTGGCCCCCGCGTGACCATGCAAACGCCCGGGCGGCCGGTGAGCTTGCCGTGGGCCTCGGCCATGAAGGCCGCACCGCCCTCCTGACGGCAAATGACAAATTCGATCTGCCCCTGACGGGCATGCATGCCATCGAGCACAGCCAGATAGCTCTCGCCCGGTACGCCAAAAGCGTGGGTCACGCCCTGGGCGATCAGGCAGTCAACAAGAAGGTGGCCGGCAAGTTGTGTTTTCATGCCCGACATTGTGCCGTGGCAGGTGCCGGCCCCAGGCTGACAGGACGAATTATTCAGGGGTGCTGCGGTCCAGATCAGCGCCACCGTCTTCGAGGGCCTGACGGCTTAACTCCTCATCCAGCAAGGGCGGTGCATTTTGGAGGGTGGCGAGTTCTTCCAGAAATTGCGGGCCGGGCGTCTCGTGCTCAAGCAGCACTTCTTCCATGTCCTGCTCGGAGGTTTCCAGGTGCACAGAAGGGGAAGCCAACGCCGTTGGCGGCACCGCGAACTCTTCGCCCAGACGAAACTTCAGGGCTTCGGCTTTTTCATCCAGCCAGTGTGCAAACTCGCCGTCCGGCGGCTTGCCGGCGTCCTTGCCGGCGGCCATGGATTTCTCAAGATGGGATCCGGGTGTTTTGGGGCTTTGGTTCATGGTGTCCTCCTTGGCCTTCATTGTGGGAATCGCCGGCGTTTCAGGCCAGCGTTGTTACCTTTCGCAATGAGCACGCAAGCGGCAGCATGAGAATTTCATCCTGCGGTCCAATTAAAAATTGATGCCAACCCATGAGCTTGAACCACCCTCTTTTCTGCAAAAACTTGACCTACCTTTTGCGAATTGCACTGTCGGCCTTGGCCGCTCTCAGTCTGCCCGTCCCGTCCGGGGCCCAGACCCGCTCGGGAACCGCCATGGAACCGCAGGCCCTGGCGCAGTACCTCAATAGCGTGCGGGCCGGTGGCTGCCCGGGCCATGCCGGTCCGCGCGCAGCGCTGCGCCACGATGCCCGCTTGTCGGCCAGCGCCGCACCCGCCGCCGAAGGTGCCGGGCTCGACGATGATGAACGCAGAGTTCCGCGAGTTCGGCTTTCATGTGCGCGGCAACGATGCCTGGATCGTTCTGGCCGCACCCTTTCTGCCACCACTGGCTGCGCAGGTCGGAGAACTGGAAGCTTTGTTGATCAGCCTGGTCAATGACGGCCGCAGCCGGGCACGTCGCTGCAGCGATCGCCTGATGACTGTGGCCCCGCCAGTGCGCGCCAACGCCAGGTTGCGAGCGGCGGCTGCGGCCCAGCTACACCGAGATGGGATTGGCTTTTGCCTTCAACCCGCAAAGCGAGAGCGGGGTGTACTGGGTGCAGGTGTTCGGGCTGCCCGAATAGGTAGTTGGCAGCGCGACTAGAAGAGGCGTTTTATCCAGCGTATCGCGGTTTGAAAACGCGGCCCGTAGGGTGGATAAAGCAGGTCACCGCGCGCCCAGCGGGACGAAATCAACACCGGCTTTTGCTGGCAAAAGCGCAAAAATCCAGACACGCTGTGGTACGCCCCCCAGCCGCTTTCTCCCACCCCGCCAAAAGGCAGGTTGTCGTGGGCAATGTGCATCAAAGTGTCGTTGATACAGACGCCGCCGCTGACCGTGCCATTGAGCACCTGCTCACGCGCTGCGGTGTCAAGGCCAAACCAGTACAAGGCCAAAGGACGCGGCCGCTCGTTGATGTATGCAATGGCCTGGTCGAGTGAGTCATAGGCCAGCACCGGCAGCACCGGACCGAAAATTTCTTCTTGCATAAGCTTCATGCCGGGTTGCGTGTCAAACACCAGCACTGGCAGCATCTGCCGAGCCTCGTCGCCTGTGTCCAGACCGACTGGCGGGTTGACCGGCACCAGCCTGGCGCCCTGACTTTGCGCATCGTCCAGCAAGTCTTTGAGCCGGTCGTGCTGACGCGCATTGATGATGGCCGCGTAATCCGGGTTGCCCTGGATCACCGGAAAAAGCTGCGCTACAGCACGTGAAAAAGCATCGGAAAAAGCCGCCTCCATGCCGCGCGGCACCAGCATGTAATCGGGGGCAATGCAGGTCTGCCCTGCATTGAGCAACTTGCCGTGGGCAATTTTGATGACGGCAGAGTCCAGGTCCACAGAGGCATCCAGAATGCAGGGCGATTTGCCGCCCAGCTCCAGCGTGGTCGGGGTCAGGTTGGCCGCGGCCGCCAGCGCCACCTTGCGGCCGGTCTGGGTCGAGCCGGTGAAAACCAGGTGGTCAAAAGGCAGGCTCACAAAAGCACTGGCCAGACCCGCATCGCCCTGCACCACGCAAAACTCATCAGCAGCAAAGTACTGCGGCACCAACTCGCCCAGCAAGGCACTGGTCAGCGGCGTCAACTCGCTCGGCTTGAGCATGACGCGGTTGCCGGCGGCCAGGGCCGTGATGGCGGGGGCCAGTGACAGTTGCAAAGGGTAGTTCCAGGGCGCCACCACGCCCACCACGCCCAGCGGCTGGCGCTGCAGGTAAGCGCGCGAAGGCAGCAGGTGCAGCGGCGTGGAAACTTTTTCAGGCTTGAGCCAACGCGGCAGCGACTTCAGGGTGTGTGCCAGCAGAGAACGCAGCAGCAGCACATCCGCGATATCTGTCAGATGGGCCGAACGAACGCCGAAATCAGCCTCTACGGCAGCCGACAAGGCGGGACCATGATCGTCCAGCAGACGGCGCACCCGCAGCAAGCGGTCGCGCCGAAGGGCCAGCGGCACATCCATATGCTGGCGGCTGGCGCGGAACTGGGTGTCAAAGAGGTCGCGCAAGGCTGCGTCAGATGAGTTCAGGTTCATGGCTGAGATCATAAATCGGGGCAACGCCGTGCAGGTTGGCGTGCGCGCTGACAAACCCGCATGCGTTTCACCCCTAGGCTTGAAGGTTTCCGGCATGAATCGCAGCCAGCCTATCCCTTCGCCATTAATTTAGAACCCGAACCGCACATGGAATACAAGGACTATTACAAGATCATGGGCCTTGAGCGCAGTGCCGCTGCGGACGAGATCAAGAAAGCGCACCGCAAGCTGGCCAGAAAGTACCACCCGGACGTCAGCCGCGAAAAAGACGCCGAAACCCGTTTCAAGGATGTGTCTGAAGCCTACGAAGTACTGCGAGATCCGGACAAGCGCGCAGCCTATGACCAGCTGGGCACGCGATGGAAAGCCGGCCAGGATTTTCGTGCGCCACCCGACTGGAACGCTGGAAGTGAACAATCCGGGCGTGGTTTTGACTGGGGCTTCAATGGCCGCGGATCTCCTCAGGGCGCAGACTTCAGCGACTTTTTCGAAACCCTTTTCAGCCAGGGATTTGGCGATCGACCTGTACACGGCAAACGCCCGCGGTCCACACGGCCACCGGTATTCAGTGAACAAGGCGAAGACCATCACGCCAAAATCGTGATCGCGCTGGAAGACGCCTACACCGGTGCCAGCAAGACGATCAGCCTGCGCCTTGGCGATGACGCTCAGGGGCGTGGCGAGAAAATGCACCAGGTGAGTTTCAACGTGCCCAAAGGCATTCGCGCTGGCCAGCAAATCCGTCTGGCCGGACAAGGCGCGCCAGGCGCGGGCGGCGGCAGTCCGGGGAATTTGTACCTGGAGGTGACTTTCAGCGCGCCGGCCACAGGCAGCCCCGGCTACCGCGTGGACAAGCACGATGTTTACCTGGACCTGCCGATTGCCCCTTGGGAAGCAGCGTTGGGCGCGCAGGTCGAGGCACCGACACCGGCCGGAGCGGTGGAGCTGACCATACCGCCGGGTTCAAGCAGCGGCCGCAAGTTACGCTTGAAGGGCCGGGGAATTCCCGCCAGCACACCGGGCGACTTTTACTTTGTGCTGCAGGTGGTCTTGCCCCCGGCCGACACCGAGGCCGAGAAATCCTTTTACAAGGACATGGCCAGACAGTTCAAGACCTTTCAGCCGCGCGCGGCTTAGGTTCAAGCGCCCTCAGGCCGCGCCGATGTCGGTTGAAACTGCCTTGCCAAAGCTGAAAACACCTGGGTCCCGGATCGGGTCCACATCCACCGGGATGGCACTCTTGGGCGGAAATCGCCCTTCCAGCAGCAGTTTGGACAGCGGGTTTTCAATGCGCTGCTGAATCGCTCTTTTGAGCGGCCGCGCACCGAACACCGGATCAAACCCCACCTTGGCCAGCTCGGCAATGGCCGCCTCGGACACCTCGAGGTGCAGGTCCATCTTTTGCAGGCGATCAAGCAAGACCTTGAGCTGGATACGCGCGATCGATTCGATGTTTCGGGCGTCCAGCGAATGGAACACCACCGTCTCGTCAATGCGGTTGAGAAACTCAGGACGGAAATAGTTTTTCAGCTCGTCAGTCACTGCGTCACGAACATCTTCGTACGCGCTTCCCACCATAGACTGAATGATGGGCGAGCCGATGTTGCTGGTCATCACGATCACCGTGTTCTTGAAATCCACGGTGCGGCCCTGGCCGTCAGTCAGGCGACCGTCGTCAAGCACTTGCAGCAACACATTGAAAACATCGGGGTGAGCTTTTTCAACCTCGTCGAGCAGCAACACGCTGTAGGGCTTGCGGCGCACGGCTTCGGTCAGATAACCGCCCTCCTCGTAGCCCACGTAGCCTGGAGGCGCACCAATCAGCCGTGCCACCGAATGCTTTTCCATGAATTCGCTCATGTCCACGCGAATCAGATGGTCTTCGCTGTCAAACAAAAAGCCCGCCAACGCCTTGCACAGCTCGGTCTTGCCCACGCCGGTGGGGCCCAGAAACAGGAATGAACCAGTGGGCCGGCTCGGGTCGCTCAGACCTGAGCGCGAGCGGCGGATGGCGTTGGCCACAGCGCCAATCGCTTCGTCCTGGCCGACCACGCGCTCATGCAGCTTGGCCTCCATTTGCAGCAGCTTGTCGCGCTCGCCCTGCATCAGCTTGCTGACCGGTATGCCGGTGGCGCGTGCCACCACTTCGGCAATTTCTTCGGCGCCGACTTGCGTGCGCAGCAATTGCGGCGCTTTGTTGGCACCCTTCTGGCCTTCGGTGGCCTGCGCCTGTTTCAGGCGTTTTTCAAGCTCGGGCAATTTGCCGTACTGCAGCTCGGCCACCTTGTTGAAGTCGCCCTTGCGCGTGAACTCCTCGATTTGAAAACGGATGCGGTCGATCTCTTCCATCACGTCCTTGGAACCCAGCGCCTGCGCTTTTTCGGCTTGCCAGATTTCGTCGAGGTCAGAGATTTCCTTTTGCAGCTTGACGATCTCTTCTTCGATCAGGCCAAAGCGTTTTTGCGATGACTCGTCTTTCTCGCGGCGCACGGCCTCGCGCTCGATCTGCAACTGAATCAGGCGCCGGTCCAGCTTGTCCATGACCTCGGGCTTGGAGTCCATCTCGATCTTGATCTTGGCTGCCGCCTCGTCGATCAGGTCAATG
The DNA here is from genome assembly GCA_044362035.1 of Polaromonas sp. GTDB lineage: Bacteria > Pseudomonadota > Gammaproteobacteria > Burkholderiales > Burkholderiaceae_C > Polaromonas. The sequence continues at coordinate 12,776 of JBIKHR010000008.1, forward strand.
GCTTTGTCGGGCAAGAAGCGGTCGGTGATGTAGCGGTGGCTGAGTTCAGCCGCAGCAACGATGGCCGGGTCGGTGATCTGCACCCCATGGTGAACTTCGTATTTTTCTTGCAGGCCGCGCAAGATGGCGATCGTCGCCTCGACGGTGGGCTCACCCACCAGAATTTTTTGAAAACGTCGCTCGAGTGCCGCGTCTTTTTCGATGTACTTGCGGTATTCGTCCAGCGTAGTGGCACCCACGCAATGCAATTCGCCACGCGCCAGCGCTGGCTTGAGCATGTTGCCGGCGTCCATTGCACCTTCGGCCTTGCCAGCGCCCACCATCGTGTGCAATTCGTCTATAAAAACAATGGTCTGGCCTTCGTCTTTGGCCAGTTCCTTGAGTACGGCTTTCAGGCGTTCTTCAAACTCACCCCGGAATTTGGCACCGGCCAGCAAGGCGGCCATGTCCAGCGACAGCACGCGTTTGCCCTTGAGCGAGTCCGGCACCTCGCCCGCCACAATGCGCTGCGCCAGGCCTTCGACAATCGCGGTCTTGCCCACACCCGGCTCACCGATCAGCACCGGGTTGTTCTTGGTGCGGCGCTGTAGCACCTGAATGGCACGGCGAATTTCATCGTCACGGCCGATTACCGGGTCGAGCTTGCCCATGCGGGCGCGCTCGGTCAGGTCCATGGTGTATTTTTTAAGGGCTTCGCGCTGGCCTTCGGCCTCGGGGTTGTTGACGTTTTGACCACCACGCACGGCATCGATGGCCGCCTCGAGCGACTTGCGCCGCATGCCGCTGCTTTGCGCCACGCGCCCAGCTTCGGTTTTGCTGTCGCTCAGGGCCAGCAAAAACAACTCGCCGGCAATGAACTGGTCGCCACGTTTGAGGGCTTCTTTTTCAGTGGCTTGCAGTAGCTTGGCCAGGTCCGTACTGACCTGGATTTGCTCTTGACCCTGCACTTGGGGTAATTTCTTGAGTGCGGCGTCCGTGGCAGTTTGCAAGGCTGGCAGATTGACGCCACCGCGCTCCAGCAAGGCCCGCGGCCCGTCTTCTTGTTGCAGCATGGCGGCCAGCAGGTGCAAAGGCTCAATATAGCCATGGTCACTGCCCAAAGCCAGGGACTGGGCATCGCTAAGGGCTTCCTGAAACTTGGTCGTTAGTTTGTCCTGGCGCATGAAGACTCCGAAAAAAGTGTTCTTTCATATGTGGGTGCCCGCCACGTTTTTCAATAGCTTGCAAAGTAGCGCTTGCGGACACAACGCATTGATGGGCTTGACCTTAGAATAAACTCATGAATATCCATCAGGTTTGCGTCAGCTACATCAACGAACACGACAGGTTCCTTGTTCGCATCAATACGCAGGGCGAAGAAGAGGTGCGGCTGTGGTTCACCCGCCGGCTCACACTGGGCCTGCTGCCCCTGCTTGAAAAAGCATCGCAAGAGCAACTGACCCGCCAATCCAAGCCCATCAAGCCCACCGACCCGCTTGAAGCGCAACGCCAGCACTTGCTGGACAATTTCGAACAAGAAGCCGCCGCGTACAACGGCGACTACAAAACACCTTACCGCGAAGAGACCGCCACACTGCCCTTGGGCACCGAGCCCTTGCTGGTGACCGAAATCAAGATGACGCCACTGGCCGATGGAGATTTGCAAATCGTCATTCTTGAAAAGCTCGGCGAGAAAACCCGCCATCTGCACCTTGCGCTGGATGCGCAACTCACACTCGGTCTGGTCAGCTTGCTCAACAAAGGCATGAACAGCTCCCGCTGGCTCGAAACAGACATTGCCGTGGCCGTCAATGTCAACCGCACGGCGCGGGCCGAAGCGCAAGATCAGGAGCCCTTGTTGGCCGCGCCTGACGCCGACAAGCCGCGCTACCTGAACTGAAGCTCAAGCCTGGGGAGACGGCAAACCCCAGCGCGCCAGCGATGCATCATCGCTGACCCGGGCATCGACCCAGCGCGCGCCAGCAGGCGTCACTTCTTTCTTCCAGAAGGGTGCTTGCGTTTTCAAGTAATCCATGAGGAATTCGCAGGCTTGAAAACTTTCACCACGGTGCGCCGATGTGACCGCCACCAGAACAATCTGGTCCAGCGGTTGCAACAAGCCCACGCGGTGAACCACTCGGGCGGCATAAATGTCGAAGCGGGCCATGGCCGCATCGATCATGGCTTCGATGGATTTTTCAGTCATGCCCGGGTAGTGCTCGAGCTCCAGCGTGGCCACAGCATCGCCCTCATTGCGGTTGCGCACCGTACCGACAAAACTGCACACCGCGCCCACGCGCGCATCGCCTAGGCGCAGCGCTGCAATTTCGGCGCTGAGATCAAAGTCTTCATGCTGAATAGCAACGCGCGCTGTCATATCAGCCTCCGGTCACGGGCGGAAAAAACGCCACTTCACAACCCTCGTGCAGCAGGGCTGATTCGTCGCTCATGAGCTGGTCCAGCGCCATGCGCACCGGCTTGCCACGCGCCAGCGCCTGGGCATGCGCCGGGCTCAGGGCCAGCAGTTCATCACGCAGCGCGGCCAGTGTGAGAGAGTCGGTCTCGCGCTGCTCGCTGCCCTGCCCCACAGCCTCACGGATGGAAGCGAAATAACGAATATTGACTTTCATGACTCAGCCCAGCAAGGCGGCAAAGGGTAAGAAACGCACCACATCACCCGGCCCGATGATCTGCCCGGGCGGGTTGTCAACCAGACCGTCCCCCCACACCGCCGAGGTCAGCACACCTGAACTCTGGTTCGGAAATATGTCCAGGCCGCCGCTGGGCAGCAACTGCACACGCAAAAATTCGCGCCGTTTGTCGGCCTTGGGCCAACTGAAGCGGGCCACGGCGGGCATGGCCGGCGGCGTCAGCACGGTGGCACCCAGCAGCTTGAGTACAAAAGGACGCACCAGCAGCAAAAACGTGACAAAACTGGACACCGGGTTGCCCGGCAGGCCGATGAAGTGCGCCTGCGGCGCGTCGGGCGCTGCCTGGATGCGGCCGTAGGCAAAGGGCTTGCCGGGCTTGATGGCCAGCTGCCAAAGCTTGAGCTCACCCAGCGCCTGCACGGCCGGCTTGATGTGATCTTCTTCGCCCACCGACACACCGCCGCTGGTGAGAATGAGGTCATGCGTGCCGGCTGCGGCGGCCAATGCGGCCACGGTGGCATCCAGCCGGTCGGGCACGATGCCCATATCGGTGACTTCGCAACCCAGGCGCTGCAGCATGGCGCGCAAAAAGAAACGGTTCGAGTTGTAAATGGCGCCGGGCGGCATGTTGGCGGGCGCCACCTCGCCGGGCATCACCAGTTCGTCACCGGTCGAAAAAAGCGCCACGCGCACTGGGCGGGAGACGAGCAACTTGTCAAAGCCGATGCTGGCCGCCAGCCCGAGCGATGCTGGCGTGAGCCGCTCGCCACGCGCCAGCACCACCGCGCCGTGCGCGACGTCCTCGCCGCAGCGGCGAATCCATTGGCCTGCCGGTGGTGTCTGCAGCACGCGCACGCGGCCACCGTCCAGCGCTTCTGTGTCTTCCTGCATGACCACCGCGTCAGCGCCGGGCGGCACCGGTGCACCGGTGAAAATGCGCGCGGCGGCCATGGGCTCGAGCGCGTGGCCCGTGCTGCCGGCGGCAATGCGCTGGGTCACCTGTAACACATCCGAGGCGGCGAGGTCGGCCACGCGCACAGCATAGCCATCCATGGAGCTGTTGTCGTGACCGGGCACGTTCAGGCTGGCCAGCAGGTCTTCGGCGAGCACCCGGCCATCAGCGTCAAAGGTTGAAACGCTCTGGCTGCCGGCCAGCGGTAAAGCCTGGGCTAGCAACTCGGCCAAGGCTTCGTCGAGCGGGCGCAAGGGGGCGCGGGCAGGTACTGGGGTTGCGGGGCTGGTCACGATTGGTACTGCTCAGGGTCGTATTCAAAGCGGCGCTCATTGCGGACCAGGTAGTCGGCAACCGACGCTGCATCGTTCAAATCCAGCACCTCGCGCATGGTGGGTTCGGGCAGCATTTGCGCAACATCTGTGGCGATGGCGACCACAAAGTCGTCATGCGGGTAGAGCGCAGGCATGCCGGGGTACTCGGCAGTAGGCGCGCGCCAAACCTCGATCTTGAGCAAGTCGCTGCTTTTAAAACCTTCCACCAGCACCCAGTCCACACCGGTGTACAGCTCGGCAATCAGATGATGCACATTGATTTGCGCGGGCTGTTCGAATTCGCGCATGAGCGCCATACGCTGACTGGAAGCGGCCACCACTTCAAAGGCACCGGCGGCGCGGTGACGAAATGTGTCTTTGCCGGGTTGGTCAATGTCAAATTTGTGGTGCGCATGTTTGACCACCGACACACGCAAACCACGCTGTTTGAGAACACCGATCAGCTGTTCGACCAGCGTGGTCTTGCCCGAGCCCGAGTAACCGGCAAAGCCAACAACTTTCATACACACTCTTTCAATGCGCAGAGTCGGCAACGCCGCTCAACTGGCATGCGCCACCACATAGGCCTTGACCAGCGCCACGTCGGCCGGCATGACCAAGACGCGCTTGGGCAGCGCCTCTATGCCGTCAAAACCGGGAGGCCGCTCGGGCGGACGGCCCAGGGCTTCCACAATGGTTTCAGCAAACTTGATGGGCAAGGCGGTTTCGAGCACCAGCATGGCCACGCCCGGCTGCAGATGCTCACGGGCCACTTTGACGCCGTCAGCAGTGTGCGTGTCAATGACCGTGGCAAAGCGTTTGAAGGTGTCGCGAATGGTGTTCAAGCGGTCAGCGTGGGTGCTTTTGCCACTGGCAAAGCCGTAGCGTGCAGCCGCCTGGGCAAATGCCGGGTTGGTGCTCAGGTCAAAAAAGCCTTTTTCATTGAGCTGGCGACCGAACAGGTCTGAGGTTAAGGCCGCGTCACGGCCAAGCAGGTCAAACACAAAGCGCTCAAAGTTAGAAGCCTTGGAAATATCCATCGATGGGCTGGAGGTTTCGTGTGTGTCTGCACCCACGCGCACGCGGTAAACGCCGGTGCGGAAAAACTCATCGAGCACATCGTTTTCGTTGGTGGCCACCACCAGTTGCGCGACCGGCAGGCCCATCATGCGCGCCACATGGCCGGCGCAGACATTGCCGAAGTTGCCTGAAGGCACGGCAAAGCTGACCTTGCCGCCCTGCGCGGACTCAGGCGTTTGGAAATAACCGGCGAAGTAATACACCACCTGGGCCAGCAGGCGCGCCCAGTTGATTGAGTTGACGGTGCCGATCTTGTACTGGCGCTTGAAGGCCAGATCGTTCGAGACCGCCTTGACGATGTCCTGGCAATCGTCAAACACGCCGTCAATGGCGATGTTGTGAATGTTCTCGTCGAGCAGGCTGAACATCTGGGCCTGCTGGAACGGGCTCATACGGCCGTTGGGCGAGGTCATGAACACACGCACGCCTTTTTTGCCGCGCATGGCGTATTCGGCCGCGCTGCCGGTGTCGCCACTGGTGGCGCCCAGAATGTTGAGCTCTTCGTTGCGGCGGGCCAGCTGGTACTCGAACAGGTTGCCCAGCAACTGCATCGCCATGTCCTTGAAGGCCAGCGTCGGGCCGTTCGACAAGGCTTGGAGGTAAAAACCGTTGTCGAGTTTTTTCAAAGGCACGATTTCGCGCGTACCGAACACCGCTGCGGTATAGGTCTTGCGGCACAGGGCCCGCAAATCTTCGGCCGGAATATCGTCGATGTAAAGCGAGAGTATTTCAAAGGCCAGATCGGCGTAGCCTTGCGTCAGGTAGATCTGTCGCCAGGCGGCCAGCGTTTTGGCATCGATCTGCGGATAGCGCTCCGGCAGGTACAAGCCGCCATCGGGCGCCAAGCCCTCGAGCAGGATGTCGCAAAAGTGCTTGCGCTCCGTATGGCCGCGCGTCGAAACATAAAGCATCAGGCCAGTTCCTCTTTGCGAATGCGGGTGATGGGTGCCAGCACGCTGGGCAGGCTTTGCATTTTGGCCATGGCCTCGTTCATGCGCGCTTCGACGCAGTCGTGCGTGAGAATGATCAGGTCGGTTTGGGTTGAGCCTTCGCCACCGACCTCGTCGGCTTCGCGCTGCAGCACTGCGTCGATGCTGATGCCCGCTTCGGCCAGCAAACCCGTCACGCGCGCCAGAACGCCGGCTTCGTCAGCCACTTTCAGGCGCAGGTAATAACTGGTCACCACTTCGCTCATGGGCAGCACGCGAGCATCGCTCATGGCATCGGGCTGAAAAGCCAGGTGCGGCACGCGTTGGGCGGCGTCGGCGGTGTGCAGGCGTGTGATGTCCACCAAGTCAGCGATCACGGCGCTGGCCGTCGGCTCGCTACCGGCACCCTTGCCGTAATACAGCGTGGTGCCTACGGCGTCGCCCTGCACCATCACGGCGTTCATGGCACCTTCCACATTGGCAATCAAACGCTTGGCCGGAATAAGACTCGGATGGACGCGCAACTCGACACCGTTGGCCACGCGCTTGGTGATGCCCAGCAACTTGATGCGGTAGCCGAGTTGCTCAGCGTACTTGATGTCCTGCGCATCCAACTGGGTGATGCCCTCGACGTAAGCTTTGTCAAACTGCACCGGAATGCCAAAGGCAATGGCCGACATCAGCGTTGCCTTGTGAGCTGCATCCACGCCTTCGATGTCAAAGGTCGGGTCAGTTTCAGCGTAACCCAGACGCTGAGCTTCCTTGAGCACCACGTCAAAGCCCAGACCCTTGTCGCGCATTTCGCTCAGGATGAAATTGGTCGTGCCATTGATAATGCCGGCAATCCACTCGATGCGGTTGGCCGTCAGGCCTTCGCGTAGCGCCTTGATGATGGGAATGCCGCCGGCCACAGCCGCTTCAAATGCCACCATCACGCCCTTGCGGTGCGCCGCCGCAAAAATCTCAGTGCCATGCACGGCCAGCAAGGCCTTATTGGCCGTCACAACGTGCTTGCCGGCCTCGATGGCCTCCATCACTAACTGGCGCGCAATGCCGTAACCACCGATCAGCTCGATGACGATGTCGATGTCGGGGTTGGCAATGATGGCCCGCGCATCGCTGACGACCTTGACCGCCGGCCCGACAGCGGCCTGTGCACGCGCGGTGTCGAGATCAGCCACCATGGTGATTTCAATGCCACGACCGGCACGGCGAAGGATTTCTTCCTGGTTGCGCTGCAGCACATTGAACACACCGCTGCCCACGGTACCTATACCGAGAAGGCCCACTTGGATGGGCGCCAGATTGCTTGATTTCATTGCGAGATTCAGTGAGATAAAAAAGGAAATTGGTCCAAGCGCAACCGACGCGAACACCGGATGCGTTGCTGCTCAAGGCTATAAATTCAGGCCGCGGCCTTGACCGAAGTCAGACTGGGCACCACTGCGCTGCGTTTGCGGTAGTTCTCAAGGAACTTCGCCACGCGGCCAATGGCTTCGCGCAAGTCGTCTTCATGCGGCAGGAAAACAATGCGGAAATGGTCCGTGGTGGGCCAATTGAAACCGGTCCCCTGCACCAGCAGCACCTTGGTCTCTTGCAGCATTTCGTGAATGAACTGCTGGTCGTTGGCGATCGGGTACATCTTCGGGTCCAGCCGCGGAAACATGTACAGCGCCGCGCTCGGCTTGACGCAGCTCACACCCGGAATGGCCGTTATGAGCTCATGCGCGATGTCGCGCTGGCGGCGCAGGCGACCGCCCTCGCCCACCAGGTCGTTGATGCTCTGGTAGCCGCCCAGGGCGGTCTGAATCGCCCACTGGCCGGGCACATTGGCGCACAGGCGCATGCTCGAGAGCATGTTCAAACCTTCGATGTAATCACGGGCGCGCTTCTTGTCACCAGACACCACCAGCCAGCCGGCACGGTAACCGCAGGAGCGGTAGCTTTTGGACAGCGAATTGAAGGTGAGCGTGAGAATGTCTTCAGACAGGCTGGCGATAGCGGTGTGCTTGACACCGTCGTAAAGCACCTTGTCATAGACTTCGTCGGCAAATATCACCAGATTGTGATGACGCGCCAGCTTGATGATCTCGCGCAGCAACTCGTCAGAGTACAGGGCGCCGGTCGGGTTGTTCGGGTTGATGACCACGATGCCCTTGGTGTTGGGCGTGATCTTGCGTTTGATGTCGGCCAGATCGGGCATCCAGCCATTGGCCTCGTCGCACAGGTAGTGCACCGGCGTGCCGCCGGACAGGCTGACCGCGGCAGTCCACAGCGGGTAATCGGGGGCGGGCAACAGCAACTCGTCACCGTCGTTGAGCAGCGCGTTGGTCGCCATGACGATCAGCTCGCTGGCGCCATTGCCCAGGTAAATATCTTCCAGCGTCACACCCTTGATGCCCTGCTTCTGGGTCTCGTGCATGACGGCCTTGCGGGCGGCAAAAATGCCTTTGGAGTCAGAGTACGCGGCCGAATTGGGCAGGTTGCGGATCATGTCCTGCTGAATCTCTTCAGGCGCATCAAAACCGAAAACCGCCAGGTTGCCGATGTTGAGTTTGATGATCTTGTGACCCTCTTCCTCCATCTGGCGCGCCGCCTCCATCACCGGGCCGCGAATGTCATAGCAGACGTTGGCCAGTTTGGCCGATTTGGTGATGGGTTTGAGGGGCGTTTGCATGATGGGATCCTTCACTCCGTTTTTGACCTGAACCGCTTCATCTGTCTTGGTAACCAAGGCAGCAAAACTGTACAGATAGAACCTTTAATTTGACCACATAAAATGGCCTGCACGGTTGTGCTCTTCCGCTGGGAGAACATGACCCTCAGCCGATTTCACCGACCCTGCTTTTACCTGCCCTCAAAGTGCCTCACGGCCAGACACACTTCATCATGAAACTTCAGCCGGATCGCCTCGACGTTCAGTCCATCCTGGGATACGGCCCGGGCTGGATCGGTTTGGCCAGCCAGGGCGTGGCAGACAAAGTCGAGCGCAGCGTGCTCATCGGCTCGCGTGGCGAGCGGCTGGAGTGGGATTGCACGCGGTTTGAAGACCTTGGCGCCCGGCATTTTGATCAGATTGCCGCCCTCCGCCCGGAGCTGGTGATCTTCGGAAGCGGCAGCCGCTTGCGCTTTGTCCCACCAGCTTTTTTAAGTGGGCTGATGGGCTTGCGCATAGGCATTGAAACCATGGACACCCTGGCGGCCTGCCGGACCTACAACATCCTCGCCGGCGAAGGCCGCCACGTGATTGCGGCCCTGATAATTGAGCCCGTTGCCTGACAAGCCTTCTGACAAGAACGCTTTCAGAGTAAAATCTTGGGTTGCATCAGACGCAAGACTGAGCTTTAGGGTTTCTTTTTGCCGTCAAAGGCCAACGGCCAATCACAACTTTTGTCAGGGTCTACGCAGTATGGCAGTCGTCGTTAACAAACCTCTCCCCGAATTTGAAGCTGTCGCCACGGGCGGGCTCAAAGTTTCCAACCAGACCCACCTGGGCAAAGTTGTTATTTTGTATTTTTACCCCAAAGACAATACCCCGGGTTGCACCACGGAAGCCATGCAGTTCCGTGACAAGTACAAGGATTTCGTCAAAGCCGGCGCCACCGTGTTTGGCGTCTCCCGTGACAACATGAAGTCGCATGACGAATTCAAGACCAAGCTTGAGCTGCCTTTTGAGCTCATCGCAGACACCGAAGAAAAAATGTGCCACATGTTCGGCGTGGTCAAAAACAAGATCATGTACGGCAAAAAGGTCAAAGGCATCGAGCGCAGCACCTTTCTGGTGGGCGCCGACGGCACCCTCAAAGAAGAGTGGCGCGGCCTGAAAGTGCCGGGCCATGTGGACGATGTGCTAAAAGCTGTCAAGGCCCTGAAAAAGGCCGGCTGAGCCGCAAGCTCATCGCTGGTCCGGCGTCATGGCGCTGACACGTGGGTCGTGCATAATGATTTCATGCTGTTGACAAGCCAACTGCTCTCCTTCAAAAGCCGCCCTGGCAACCGGGCGGCTTTTTTGGTTTCTGGAAACCTCTCTTTCACTCTGTGAGTCACCCACCCATGCCCTTGCCACCCGCCCCGACCAAACGTGCCGCACTGCTTTCAGCCGATGCCTTGACCACCCCGGTGCGCGCATCGGCCAGGCCCGCCAAAACGCGTACAGCCGCTGAGAGCCCGGCACCGTTGAGTGACGCACAGACCGAGCACCCTGCAGCACGCACAGAAAAACGCCGCCCCAGCCCGGTAAAGTCACTGGCTGCCAATGCGCCTGCCCCCAAACCGGCCCCAGCGGGCAAGGCCCGCCAGCCCAAGTCCACCGGCCCCACCAAGCTGTTTGTGCTGGACACCAATGTGCTGATGCATGACCCGATGTGTCTTTTCCGTTTTGAAGAGCACGACATCTTCTTGCCAATGATCGTTCTGGAAGAGTTGGACGGCCACAAAAAAGGCATGACTGAGGTGGCCCGCAACGCCCGTCAGACCAGCCGCACACTGGACGCGCTGGCAGGCGCACAGGGCGCCGACATCGCCCGGGGCCTGCGCCTAGACACCACCGGCCACTCGGAGGCGCGAGGCCATTTGC
>JBIKHR010000164.1:0-6850 GCA_044362035.1 Polaromonas sp.
GTTGAGGTAAGGTTTGAGCTTGTCGCCCGGGCGAAATGGAAAGCCGGTGCTGATCAGGCAGTCTTTCAGCTGGTCTCGTTTGGCCACGCGGATGCGGCGGTCGTTCATGTAGGCACCGCGGCCTTTGGTGGCACAAAACAGGTCGTTGCGGGTGGGGTCGTAAACCACGGCTTGCTCGACCTTGCCGCGCACGGCCAGTGCAATGCTGACGCAGTAAACCGGAAAGCCGTGAATGAAGTTGGTGGTGCCGTCCAGCGGGTCAATGATCCAGACGAACTCTGAGTCTTTGGCGCCGTGCTCGCTGCCCGATTCCTCCGCCAGGATGCCGTGGCCGGGGTAGGCCGCCAACAGCGTTTCGATGATGGCGGCTTCGGCAGCCTGGTCGATTTCGGTGACGAAATCGTTGGTCTGCTTGGCCGAGACACGGACCGACTCGACGTCGAGAGCGGCGCGGTTGATGATGGCGCCGGCGGCGCGCGCAGCCTTGACGGCCACGTTGAGCATGGGGTGGAGATTGGACATGGACGGTAAAAAAGAGCGAAAGGGCTGCCAGACCGGGGACCGGAGGGCAGGTGACAATAGCGCCATTTTACGGCGCTTCACGCTGCCGGGGCCCGTACGGGCCGACACCATGCCCCGGATCGACCCATGAAAACCCGCTTCATCCTGATCAATACCAGCCATGCCGGCAATGTGGGCGGCACTGCGCGGGCCATGAAAGTGATGGGTTTTTCAGATCTGGTGCTGGTGGCGCCGCGTTGGGCCAATGTGCTCAACCGCGAAGAAACCATCCAGCGCTCGAGTGGCGCGCTCGATGTGCTCAAGAACGCCCGCGTGGTGGACACGCTGGACGAGGCGCTCGACGGCATGACGCATTTGTGCGCCACGGCCATGACGCCGCGCGACTTCGGCCCGCCCACGGTGACGCCGCGGGCGCATTTTGCCGCCCTCACTTCGCCGGAGGCGCAGGCGGCAGGTCTGCGGCCCGAGTCGGTGGCTTTTTTGTTTGGCTCCGAGCGCTTTGGCATGCAAAACGAAGACGTTTACCGCTGCCACGCCTGCCTGAGCATTCCGACCGACCCGAAGTTCGGCTCCCTCAACCTGGCGGCGGCGGTGCAATTGATCGCCTATGACTGGCGCGAGGCCCTGGGCGGCTTTGCCGTGCAGTCCGCCACGCAGCCGGCGCGCCTGGCAGACGCGGCCGAGGTCGCCGGCATGCTCGGGCACTGGGAGCAAGCGCTGGCAGACATTGGTTTTTTAGACCCGCAAGCGCCCAAAAAACTCATGCCCCGGCTGAACCAGTTGTTCAACCGCGCGCAGCTTTCTACCGAAGAAATCCACATCCTGCGAGGGGTGGCCAAGGCCATGCAGCAGGCCGCGGCCGTCCCCAAGTAGACTCGGACGCATGTTTTCCCGACTCCGCTCTGACGTCCAGTGCATCCTGGACCGTGACCCCGCCGCCCGCACCGCCTGGGAAGTGCTGACCTGCTACCCCGGCATTCATGCGCTCATCCTGCATCGCCGCGCCCATTGGTGCTGGACGCACGGGCTCAAGTGGCTGGGACGCTTTATCTCGCACCTCTCGCGCGGCATCACGGGCATTGAAATCCATCCGGGCGCCAAGATCGGCCACTGCGTTTTTTTTGACCACGCCATGGGCGTGGTGGTGGGCGAAACGGCCGAGATCGGCGACGGCTGCACCATTTACCAGGGCGTCACGCTGGGCGGTACTTCGCTTTACAAAGGCGCCAAGCGGCACCCGACGCTGGGCCGCAATGTGGTGGTGGGCGCTGGCGCGCAGGTGCTGGGCGGCTTCACAGTCGGGGACGGTGCGCGCATCGGCTCGAACGCGGTGGTCGTCAAACCCGTGCCGGCCGGTGCCACTGCGGTGGGCAACCCGGCGCGCATCATTCAGGCTGAAGCCGATGTGAAGCGCGAACAGGCCGCCAGCCAGATGGGTTTTTCAGCCTATGGCGTGACGCAAAACGACGACCCGGTCTCGCAGGCCATGCGCGGCCTGATCGACAACGCCGCCGGCCAGGAACACCAGATTGCGCTGCTCTGGAAAGCGCTGGAGCAGTTGCAGGCCTCACCAACGTGGTCTGGCAAAGACTGCGTGCCCAGCGATGCGGCGCGCCAGGAAAGTTTTGAGGCCGACAAGCTCAACCAGCTGATGGGCAAGTAAGCCCGCAGCGGTCCCGCAGGCCTGCGGCCTTAGCCCAAGAGCTTGCGACCGGCCAGATTGAGCATCAGCGCCGTCACACCAAAGGTCCAGGGCGCGGCCTGGTCGGAGTGCTTGACGCGGTTGACCAGGCAGCCCAGCGTTGGCGTGGACACCGTCACCACATCACCCACCACATGTGTGAAACCCTGACCCGGGCCGTGGCGGTCTTGCGAGGGTGCGAACATGGTGCCCAAAAACAGCATCGCGCCGTCCGGGTATTGGTGAATGCGGCCCATCAGCTGACCGGCAATGTCCAGCGGGTCACGGCTGATCTTGGACATGGAGCTGGCGCCACGCAACTCAAAGCCCTCGGGGCCGCTGACGGTCAGGCTCAAGTCACACTGGCGCACGTCGTCGATGCTGAAGTGCGCATCAAACAAACGGATGAAGGGGCCGATGGCGCAAGAAGCGTTGTTGTCTTTGGCCTTGCCGAGCAAGAGCGCGCTGCGGCCTTCAAAGTCGCGCAGGTTGACGTCATTGCCCAGGGTGGCGCCGACCACGTCGCCCCGTGCGTTCAGGGCCAGCACGATTTCGGGCTCGGGGTTGTTCCAGGACGAGGCCGGGTGAATGCCGATGTCGGCGCCCGTGCCGACGGCCGACAGCACCGGGCCTTTGGTGAAGATTTCGGCGTCTGGCCCGATGCCCACTTCCAGGTACTGAGACCAGGCACCGCGTGCAATCAAGACTTCTTTGACACGCGCCGCTTCAGCCGAGCCGGGCACGATGTCCTGCAGGTTATCGCCCAGAATGCCGCTGAGTTCGCGCCGGATGGACTCGGCCCGGCTGGCGTCGCCGCGGGCTTGTTCTTCAATGACGCGCTCGAGCAGGCTGGAGACGAAGGTCACGCCGCTGGCCTTGATGGTCTGCAGGTCGCAGGGCGCCAGCAACCAGGCTTGTTGCACGTTGCGAGTGGCTTCATCGCCATTGGCCAGCACTGCGGATAGCGTGGCCACACGCGGCAATTTGCCGGCACCGAGGGCGCTGCGCAGCGCGCCGACCGGGTCTGGCAGATTGAACAACTGGCTGACAGTGGCGGCCACGCTGGATGCGTCGTGCAGCGCGCCATCGGCTGCCAGCACCACGGTGGGGCCAATGCCGGGCTGCCACAAGCGGCCGACGAGTGTGGCACGGGCGTCTTCAGGCAGGGAGGTTGTCAGGCGGCTGTGGAGCGATGCGTTAGCGGACATGGTGCGGGTTTCGGTGGTGGTTGAGGGAGTCTGTGAACACAAAGGGGTGATCGTAAGGGCTGGCGGATTCAGAGCCGGTAAACGCGCCGCGCCGTGCCATCAAAGAGCGCCTGGCGGGCGGTGTCACTGAGGTGGGCGCTCAAGTCCCGGGCGGCCTGCCACCAGTGCGCGTAGCTGCCGGCGAGTTCCAGCACCGGCCAGTCGCTGCCCCACATGACGCGGCCTTCGCCAAAGACCTGCAACACATGCGTGGCCCAGCGCTGGGCAGCGTCTGGATGGGGGTGCGGGCCGGCTTCGGTCAAGAGGCCTGAGAGCTTGCAGACGGCGCCGGTTTGTGCGGCCACCCGGGCCAAATCGCTGGCCCAGGGTTCCCACTGGCCGGCGGCGATGTCGGGTTTGGCGGCGTGGTCAATGACGAGCGTCAGTGCAGGGTAGCGTGCGGCCAGTGTCAGCAGGCGCGGCAGGTGAAAGGGTTTGATCAGCGCGTCCAGCACCAGGCCCAGATCGCTCATGGTTTGCAGCGCGGGCGCCAGTGCCGGCTGCAAGATCCAATCGGGGTCGGCGATGTCTTGCAGCATCGGCCGTAGCCCTTTGAGCTTGGGACTGGTGGCCAGCGCCTGAATACGGGCCGGCGCGTCGGGCGCCAGCAGGTCGGTCCAGCCCACCACGCCCAGCACCGCCGGATGGCGTTGTGCCTGGGCCAGCAGCCACTGTGTTTCGGCTTCGGTGGGCGCCGCTTGCACCAGCACGCCGGCGTTGATGCCATGCGGCGCGGCCTGGGCCTGCCAGTCGTCGATCGACACGTCGCGGTAAATCGCCGGCAGGGCCGGCGTGAGCCAGCCGTAGTCCGCGCGGGCCAGCAGCCAGCTGTGAAAGTGCGCGTCGATCATGCGGCGCCTGGAGGCAGAGGCGCGTCGTCTGGAAGCAGTCCAGCCTGGCGCAGCGCTTGCCAAAAGGCCGGGGCAATCGAGTGCTGCACCATGTTGACTGCGTCCTGCCATTCACGCTGATGACGGGCGCCGACCATGACCACATCGACCGCTGGGTGGGCCAGCGGAAACTGCAGGGCTGCTGCGCGCAAGGGCACCTCATGCGCTTCGCAGATGTCTTCGATGCGGGCGGCTCGGGCCAGCCAGTCAGGCGGGGCCGCTGCGTAATTGAACAGCGCCTGGCCGCCGCGCGTGCCGGTGGCCAAAATGCCTGAATTGAAAACGCCGCCCAGCGCCAGACGCACGCCGCGCTGCGTGCAAAGCGGCAGCAACTCAGGCAGGCTGCTCTGGTCCAGCAGGCTGTAGCGGCCGGCCAGCATCAGCGCGTCCACGTCGGTCTGGCGCAAGACATCCAGGCAGACCTGTACATCGTTGACGCCCAGCCCGACATGGCGCAGCAGGCCTTCGGCTTTCATGCGTTGCAATTCGGGCAGTGCTTCGCCGATGACCTGCGCCAACACCTGGGGGTAGCGCTCGCCGTGGCAGGCCCGGTCGCAGTCGTGGATGTAGACCACATCCAGCCGCGCCAGTCCCAGCCTTTGCAAACTGTCTTCCACGCTGCGGCGCACGCCGGCGGCCGAATAGTCCCAGTGCTGCGAAAAAGGGAGCACGTCAACATAGCTGTGTTGCTCTTTGGGGGCGTTGGCATCAGGCACCAGTACCCGGCCCACTTTGGTGGACAGCACAAAGCTGTCACGCGGCTGGCCTTGCAGCGCCAGGCCGAAGCGGTGTTCGCTGCGGCCCTGGCCGTAATGCGGTGCGGTGTCAAAGGTGCGGCAGCCATCGGCCAGCGTGGTGGCCAGCAAGGCTTGGGCATCGGCTTCGCTCACAACGCTGAAAAGATTGCCCAGGGCGGCGCCGCCCAGACCGAGGCGCAGTGCATGTCGGGTGGGCGGGAAAATCATGCGGGGCATTGGGGTTTACGACAGGTCATGGACGCTGATGTTAGCGCTAACATGTCAGTCGTCAATAGTTCAAACCCTGATTTTTTCTCTTTCCTAACTCCCGATTTTTACCGCCCCGCATGCTCAAAGGTTTGTCTCCGCTGCTGTCTGCCGATTTGCTGTACGTGCTGGCCTCCATGGGCCACGGCGACGAGATTGTGCTGGCCGACGCCAATTTCCCCGCCGCCACCCACGCCAGCGAGCTGATCCGCCTGCCCGGCGTCAGCGTGGCCCGGGTGCTGGACGCGGTGCTGTCGGTCATGCCGCTGGACACCTTTGTGGCGCAGGGGGCTTTGACCATGCAGGTGGTGGGCGATGCCGATGCCGTGCCGCCCGCTGTGGCCGACATGCAGGCCGTGCTGGCCCGCCACGGCTGCCCGCCGGCCGGCTCTCTGGAGCGCTTTGCTTTTTACGAGCGTGCTGCCGGCGCCTTTGCCGTGGTGGCGACAGGCGAGACCCGGGTGTATGGCAATGTGATCCTGCGCAAGGGCGTGGTCTTGCAAGGCGGCGATGAGTAGCCTGCCGCGCGTTCCTGCCACGAGCCTGCGGGCGCAGGCCTACGAGAGCTTTCAGCAGCAGATCGTGGCGGCCAACATCCGGCCGGGGCAATTCATTTCACAACGCGAACTCATGCAGCTGCTGGGTATGCCGCTGGGTGCTGTGCGCGAACTGATCCCGCGCCTGGAAGCCGAAGGCTTGCTGCGCACGGTGCCGCAGCGCGGGCTGCAGATTGCCCATGTGGATGTGAAACTGGTGAACAACGCTTTTCAGCTGCGCTTGCTGCTCGAGCGCGAGGCCGCCGTCCGCTTTGCGGTCAGCGTCTCTGATGCGGACCTCAAGGCTATTGAAGACGCGCATCTGGCCATTGTCAAAAGAGCGCAAAGCGGCGAGATCGACGACCACTTGCTGACCGATGCCACCATGGTCGATTGGGGCTTGCATGATCTCATGGTCGACGCCTCCAACAACGAATTGCTGTCGGATGTTTACCGCATCAACAGCTTGCGTGTGCGGCTGATCAAGCTCGAAGACTCGACTCTAAGCGCCGACGTGCTGCTCCCCGCGATGGAGGAGCACCTGTGGTTCATTGACGCGCTCAAGCAGCGCGATCCGGTGGCTGTAACTCAGCGCTTGACACACCATATTGAAAGTGCGCACAAGCGCGTTTTGGGATTGCCGCGGCCCGAATCTCCGTGGCTTTTGGAGAAAATGAAGTGAACTACCTCTCGTCCTCTGGCGCTTTTCGCGGTGTCTGGCCGGCCATGCTCACGCCCCTGAGCGCATCCCTGGACATTGACCATGCCCGCCTGGCGGCACACGCCAAGGGCCTGATCGCCGCCGGCTGCGGTGGCGTGACGATTTTCGGCACCACCGGTGAAGGCCCATCGTTCTCGATGGCCGAGCGGCGTGAAGCGCTGGACCAAATGATCGCCCACGGCGTGCCCGCTGAACGCATCATGGTCTCAACCAGCTGTGCCGCGCTGCCTGAAACCCTGGCGCTGACGC
>JBIKHR010000165.1:0-6815 GCA_044362035.1 Polaromonas sp.
CAAGGGTTTTCAGTTGTCGCACTCGCTGATCGCTTTCGGTCGTGGCGAAATATGGGGTGTCGGTCTGGGCGGCAGCGTTGAAAAACTCCACTGGCTGCCAGAAGCCCACACTGACTTTTTGCTGGCCGTGATCGGCGAGGAGTTCGGCTTGCTGGGCGTGCTGGCCCTGCTGGGTATGTTCATGTGGCTGACGCGCCGCATCATCCACATCGGCCGCCAGTCGATTGCGTTGGACCGGCTTTTTCCCGGCCTGGTGGCCCAGGGTGTGGGCATCTGGATCGGTTTTCAGGCTTTCATCAACATGGGCGTGAACCTGGGCGCCTTGCCGACCAAGGGTCTGACGCTGCCACTCATGAGCTACGGCGGTTCGGCCATTTTGATGAACATGGTGGCGCTGGCCGTGGTGCTGCGCATTGACCACGAAAACCGCGTCCTGATGCAACGGGGAGGACGGTTGTGAGCACGGCACCTTGCGCCTTGATCATGGCCGGTGGCACCGGTGGTCATATATTTCCGGGGCTGGCGGTGGCCGAAGCCCTGCGCGAGCGCGGCTGGCGCGTGCACTGGCTGGGCGGCAAGGGCCGGCCCGGACAGCCCAGCATGGAAAGCCAGCTGGTGCCGCCGCGCGGCATTGCCTTCGAGGCGATTGATTTTTCCGGCGTGCGCGGCAAGGGCATGCTGACGCTCGCCTGGCTGCCGTTGCGCTTGCTGCAGGCCTTTTGGCAAAGCATCCAGGTGCTGCGCCGGGTCCGCCCCGACGTGGTGGTCGGGCTGGGCGGCTACATCACCTTTCCGGGCGGCATGATGAGCGTGCTGCTGGGCAAGCCGCTGGTGCTGCATGAGCAAAATTCGGTGGCCGGTATGGCCAACCGCGTGCTGGCGCAAGTGGCGGACCGTGTCTTCACAGCCTTTCCGGATGTCCTCAAGCATGCCCAATGGGTCGGCAACCCCTTGCGCCCGGCCTTCACGCAGCAGCCTGAAGCCGCACAGCGCTTTGCCGACCGCAGCGGCCCGCTCAAGCTGCTGGTGGTGGGCGGCAGCCTGGGCGCCCGCGCGCTCAACGAGCTGGTGCCCAAGGCGCTGGCGCTGATCAACGAGGCCAGCCGGCCGCAGGTCACGCATCAAAGCGGCGCGGCACAAATCGATGCGCTGCGGGCCAACTATGCCGCTGCCGGTGTGCAGGCGGACCTCACGCCGTTCATAGACGACACGGCGCAAGCCTTTGCCGATGCCGATCTGGTGATTGCCCGAGCCGGCGCCAGTACCGTGACCGAGCTGGCGGCCATTGGCGCGGCGGCTGTGTTTGTGCCCTTTCCGGCGGCTGTGGATGACCACCAGACCGTCAATGCGCGTTTTCTGGTCAAGGCCGGTGGCGGCTGGCTGCTGCCGCAAGCCGGGCTCACGCCCGAAGCGCTGGCCGCCCTGCTGCAAAGCATGGACCGCAGCAGCCTGCTGGCGCGTGCGCAAGTGGCGGCCAGCCTGAAACAAATCAATGCCACGGCGAGCGTCGTCGCGGCCTGCGAGGAACTGGCTTCATGAAGCACGCGGTCAAACACATTCACTTCATCGGCCTGGGCGGTTCCGGTATGTCGGGCATTGCCGAAGTGCTGCACAACCTGGGCTACGTGATCTCTGGCTCCGACCTGACTGACAGCGCCACACTGCGCCGGCTGTCCGGCCTGGGGATCCGGACCTTTGTCGGCCACGCGGCCGGCAACCTGGCCAACGTGGACGCGGTGGTGACCTCCACCGCCGTGCGCCCTGACAACCCCGAGGTGCTGGCCGCCCGCGACAAACGCATTCCGGTGGTGCCGCGTGCGCTCATGCTGGCCGAGCTGATGCGCCTCAAGCGCGGCATCGCGATTGCCGGCACCCACGGCAAAACCACCACCACCAGCCTGGTGGCCTCCGTGCTGGCCGAGGCCGGGCTGGACCCGACCTTTGTGATCGGCGGGCGCCTGAACAGCGCCGGTGCCAACGCCAAGCTCGGTTCGGGCGACTACATCGTGGTCGAGGCCGATGAGTCCGATGCCTCGTTTCTCAATTTGCTGCCGGTGATGGCGGTGGTCACCAACATCGATGCCGACCACATGGAAACCTACGGCCATGACTTCGGCCGGCTCAAGGCCGCGTTTGTGGAGTTCCTGCACCGCATGCCGTTTTACGGCACGGCCGTCCTGTGCTCTGACGATGCCGCGGTGCGCGACATCATGCCGCAGGTATCCTGCCCGATCACCACCTATGGTTTGAACGAAGGCGCGCAACTGCGCGCCGTGGATGTGCGCCATGTCAACGGCCAGATGCATTTCACCGTGCAGCGCCGCAACGGCGTTACCTTGCCCGACTTGCCCCTGGTACTCAACCTGCCCGGCGAGCACAACGTGCTCAATGCACTGGCGGCCGTGTCGGTGGCGGTGGAGCTGGACATTCCGGACGCGGCGGTGCAAAAAGCCCTGGCCGAGTTTCGTGGTGTTGGCCGGCGCTTTCAATCCTACGGGCAGGTCCCGCTGGCCGGCGGTGGTCATTGCACGGTGATTGACGACTACGGCCACCACCCTGTCGAGATGGCGGCCACGCTGGCGGCTGCGCGCGGTGCCTTTGCGGGGCGCCGCCTGGTGCTGGCGTTTCAGCCGCACCGATTCAGCCGCACCCGCGACTGCTTTGAAGATTTCGTCAAGGTCATCGGCCGGGCCGATGCCGTGCTGCTGGCCGAGGTTTATGCCGCCGGCGAAGCGCCCATCGTGGCTGCCGATGGCCGATCGCTGGCACGCGCATTGCGCGTGGCCGGCAAGCTCGAACCCGTGTTTGTAGACACCATCGAGGCCATGCCTCAAGCCATTCTCGACAACGCGCGCGACGGCGATGTGGTGATGTGCATGGGTGCCGGCTCGATTGGCCTGGTGCCCGGCAAGGTCGTGGCTTTGGGAGGCGCACATGCAAGTTGACAGGCCCCAACAGGCGCGTGAATTCGGCAAGGTGGCGGTGCTCATGGGCGGCATGTCGGCCGAGCGCGAAATCTCCCTCATGTCTGGTAATGGCGTGCTGGCCGCCCTGCGCGGGCAGGGCGTGGACGCGCACGCCTTTGACCCGGCCGAACGCCCGCTGAGCGATCTCAAGCGCGAAGGCTTTGCCCGCTGCTTCATCGCGCTGCACGGCCGCTTTGGCGAAGACGGCACCGTCCAGGGCGCACTCGAGTTGCTCGGCATTCCTTACACCGGCTCGGGTGTCATGGCCTCGAGCATGAGCATTGACAAAGTCATGACCAAGCGCGTGTGGCTGGCCGATGGGCTGTCCACGCCGCGCTATGTGTTGCTGCGGCGCGGCGCGTACACAGCGGCAGACGTGGCCGGTGTGCCCGCAGCGCTGGGTTTGCCGCTGATCGTCAAGCCGGCACGCGAAGGCTCCTCCATCGGCCTGACCAAGGTCACTCAGGCCGGCCAGATGGCCGATGCTGTGGCGCAAGCCGGACAGCTGGACGCCGATATTTTGTGCGAGCAGTTCATCAGCGGCGACGAGGTGACCTGCCCGGTGCTGGGCACAGGTGCCGATGCGCGGGCCCTGCCGGTGATTCGCATCGTGGCGCCCGAAGGCAACTACGACTACCAGAACAAGTACTTCACCGATACCACGCAGTACCTGGTGCCCTGCGGCCTGCCTGACGGCGAAGAAGCGGCCATCCAACAGATGGTGCTGGCGGCCTACCGCACGCTGAACTGCCGTGGCTGGGCGCGCGCCGATGTGATGATCGACGCCGCCACGCGCAAGCCCTACCTGCTCGAGATCAACACCTCGCCGGGTATGACCAGCCACTCGTTGGTGCCCATGTCGGCACGCGCGACCGGTATGAGCTACGAGACTCTTTGCCTGCGCGTGTTGCAAAGTGCAGCACTTGATTACCCGGCGCCCGCCAGCGCGGCTACCACCGCAGGAGTGTCCGTATGAGACGCGCCGCGCCGGTCTTCACCCCGCCGCCCGTGCCGCTGGACATCCGGCTGATGAACAACGCCTCGGCCCTGTTGGTGGCGGTGTTTGGCGGCCTGGCACTGGCTGCGCTGCTGGGCTGGTTTGGCCGGCAGCCTGTATTCAGCCTGAAGACCATCCACATCGACAACGAGCTTGTGCACAACAACGCCGTCACCTTGCGCGCCAATGTGGCGCCCAAACTGGCCGGCAACTTTTTCTCGGTCGATCTGGCGCGCACTCGTGCGGCTTTTGAATCGATTCCCTGGGTGCGCCACGCCGTGGTGCGGCGTGAGTTTCCGGACCGTCTGCGCGTGCTGGTGCAGGAGCATCAGGCCGTGGCTTTCTGGGGCGCCGAAGCGGATGCGCGCCTGATCAACAGCTATGGCGAAGTTTTTGAAGTCAACCAGGGCGACGTTGAGTCGGACGACCTGCCGCTGCTCAACGGGCCGCAGGGCCAGGCCGCGCTGGTGCTGCAGGGTTACCGCCTGGTGGCACCGCTGGTCGAGAAACTCGACAGCAGCCTGAGCCTGCTCGAACTCACCGGCCGCGGCACCTGGCGCGCCCGGCTTGAAAGCGGTGCCGTCATTGAAATGGGGCTGGGCAGCCCGGCCGACATCCAGGCGCGCATGCAGCGCTTTGTGGCCACGGTCACGCAGACCGCATCCAAATTCGGACGCGATCTGGAGTCTGCCGATCTGCGCTACGAAAACGGTTATGCGCTGAAGTTACGCGGCGTCACCACGGTCGACATCGGCGACAAAAAAGACAGGAAATAAGGGTAGAAGAATCATGGCCAAAGAATACAAAGATCTGGTTGTCGGACTCGACATCGGCACCAGCAAAGTGATGGTGGTGGTGGCAGAAGTGCTGCCCGGCGGCGAGCTCAAACTGGCCGGCCTGGGCATCGCAGCCAGCAACGGGCTCAAGCGCGGCGTGGTGGTCAATATCGACGCCACCGTGCAGAGCATTCAGCAGGCCTTGAAAGAGGCCGAGCTCATGGCGGACTGCAAGATCGGCCGGGTTTACACCGGCATCACCGGCAGTCACATCCGCGGCATCAACTCCAGCGGCATGGTCGCCGTCAAGGACAAGGAAGTCAGCCAGGCCGACGTGGCCCGCGTCATCGAAACCGCCAAGGCCATCAACATCTCGACCGACCAGCGCCTCTTGCTGGTCGAGCCGCAGGAGTTCGTGATTGACGGCCATGATGTGCGCGAACCCATCGGCATGAGCGGTATCCGGCTGGAAGCCAAAGTGCACATCGTTACCGGTGCCCAGAGCGCCGCTGAAAACATCATCAAATGCGTGCGACGCTGCGGGCTGGAGGTTGACCAGCTCATGCTCAACCCGCTGGCTTCAAGCCTGTCCGTGCTGACGCAGGACGAGCGCGAACTCGGCGTCGCCATGGTGGACATCGGCGCCGGCACCACCGATGTGGCGATCTTCACCGGCGGCGCGATCCGTCACACCGCGGTCATCCCGATTGCTGGTGACCTGATCACCAGCGACATCGCCATGGCGCTGCGCACGCCGACCAAGGACGCCGAAGACATCAAGGTTGAAAATGGTTTTGCCAAGCAGCTGTTGGCCGACCCCGAGCGACAGGTGGAAGTGCCGGGCCTGGGCGACCGTGGTCCGCGCATGCTCAGCCGCCAGGCGCTGGCCGGTGTCATCGAGCCGCGCATCGAAGAAATCTTTTCCCTGGTGCAGCAAGTGATCCGCGAATCAGGCTGCGAGGAAGTGCTGTCCTCGGGCATCGTCATCACCGGTGGCAGCGCGGTCATGCCTGGCATGGTCGAACTCGGCGAAGACATCTTTTTGAAGCCAGTGCGCCGCGGCATGCCGCGCTACTCCAGCGCGCTGTCGGACATGGTGGCGCAAGCGCGTGCTGCCACTGTGATGGGCCTGCTCGAAGAGGCCCGCATGGCCCGCATGCGCGGCTACAAGGTTTCGCAAAAAGCTGGCAGCGTGCACAACGCTTTCGGTCGGGTCAAGGACTGGCTGGTGGGGAATTTCTGATGACATATTCAAACACTCAACGCTGTGCATCATCGTGTCCCACGCATTCGGGCGGGGCCGATCCGCCCGGCTGAACTTTGCACGACTCACAACAAAAAACAGATCCCGAAAAAATCAAGCAACTGCAACGTACACAGGAGGCTCCATGAGCATCGAAATGATTGAGACCGAAGAGTTCAACCAAGGCACCCAAATCAAGGTGATCGGCGTCGGCGGCGGTGGCGGCAATGCCGTCGAACACATGATCCAGACCGGCGTGCAAGGCGTCGAGTTCATCTGCGCCAACACCGACGCGCAGGCGCTGGGCCGTGGCACGCCCCACAAAACCATCCAACTCGGCGGCAGCGGGCTGGGCGCCGGCAGCAAGCCTGACAAAGGCCGCGAAGCCGCTGAATTGGCGGTGGACGATATCCGCGCTGCGATTGCCGGCGCGCACATGCTGTTCATCACCGCCGGCATGGGCGGCGGAACCGGTACCGGTGCTGCGCCTGTGATTGCCCGTGTGGCCAAAGAGATGGGCATTTTGACGGTCGGCGTGATCACCAAGCCCTTTGACTTCGAGGGCCCGAAACGCATGAGCAACGCCGACAACGGTCTGGCCGAGCTCGAGGCGAATGTCGATTCACTGATCGTTGTGCTGAACGAAAAACTGCTGGACGTGCTGGGTGATGACGTGACGCAGGACGAGGCCTTCGCGCATGCCAATGACGTGCTGAAAAACGCTGTCGGCGGCATCGCCGAGATCATCAACGTGCCCGGCCATGTGAACGTCGACTTTGAAGACGTGCGCACCGTGATGGGTGAGCCCGGCAAGGCCATGATGGGCACCGCAG
>JBIKHR010000166.1:0-6814 GCA_044362035.1 Polaromonas sp.
CCGGCTCGATGCTGCGCCAATGGCTGGCCGGACCGAACGGCAGCGGCACCCGGCTGCGCTGGTTCAACCGTGCCATGGCGGCGGTGCTCGCGCTGACGGCCGTCTGGATGGTGCTGCGATGAATGCCGCTGCAACGACTGGGCCCAAAGCACTGCGCCGCGGCCTCTGGCTGGGCTTGGTCGGCGTGGTGATTTTTGCCGCCACCGTGCCACTCACGCGCCTGGCCGTTGGCACGCCCGAAGCACCCCACATGTCCAGTGTGTTTGTGGCGCTGGCCCGGGCAGCGCTGGCGGGCAGCTTGTCGGCGCTGTACTTGCTGGCCACGCGCGCGCCCTGGCCCCGGCGGCAGGACTGGCTGCCCTTGGGGCTGGTGTCGCTGGGCGTGGTGTTTGGTTTTCCGCTGCTGACATCGGTGGCGCTGCGCTATGTGGAAGCCGCGCATGCGGCGGTGATCCTGGGCCTGATGCCCCTGATCACCGCCGCCGTTGGCGCGCTGCTGCACCGGCAACGCCCTTCGGCCGGCTTCTGGTGGTGCGCCAGCCTGGGCAGCGCGCTGGTAATCGCTTATGCGCTGATCCGCTCGGGTGCGGCCGGCGGGCAGCTGCGTCTGCACCCGGCTGACCTGCTCTTGCTGGGCGCCGCCTTGTGCGCCGCAGTGGGTTACGGCTTTGGCGGGCGCCTGTCGCAACACATGCAGGCCGAACACGTGATTTGCTGGGCGCTGCTTTTGGGGCTGCCCCTGGCCCTGCCGGCCACCTGGCTGCAGTGGCCCGCCAACGCCGTGCCGGCTTCGGGCTGGTGGGCGCTGGCTTACTTGGGGGTGTTTTCGATGTGGCTGGGCTTTTTTGCCTGGTACCGCGGGCTGGCGCTGGGCGGCACCGTGCGCGTCAGCCAGGTGCAGCTGCTGCAACCCTTTGTGACCATGCTGCTGGCCGTGCCGCTGCTGGGTGAACAACTGGACGCCCTGACCGTCGGCTTTGGGCTGGCGGTGATTGCCACGGTTTTTTTAAGCAAAAAAATGACGGTACGCCCCGCGCCCGGGCCGTCTGGCGCTGACAATGCAAGCCACAAGGGCTGACGACAACAGGAAGGACTTTTTCATGCAATGGACTCAGGCGCGACGTGCGCAAAAAATGAACCCCTCGGTGCTGCGCGAGATCCTCAAGGTCACCGAGCGCCCCGGCATCATCAGCCTGGCTGGTGGCCTGCCTTCGCCCAAGACCTTCCCCATCAGCGCCTTCAGCGCCGCCTGCGAAAAAGTGCTGCGCGAAGACGGCGAAGTCGCCCTGCAATACGCCGCCAGCGAAGGCTTTGCGCCCCTGCGTGAAGCCGTGGCCGCCGGCCTGCCCTGGGCCGTCGACCCGGCGCATGTGCTGATCACCACCGGCTCGCAGCAAGGCCTGGACCTGGTCGCCAAGGTGCTGATTGACGAAGGCAGCCGCGTGCTGGTCGAAACACCCACCTACCTGGGCGCGCTGCAGGCCTTCACGCCAATGGAGCCTGCGATCGTCGGCGTGGCCTGCGACGACGAAGGCGTGGACCTGGCTGACTTGGCCGCCAAGGCCGAGGGCGCACGCTTTTTGTATGTGCTGCCCAATTTTCAAAACCCGACCGGCCGCAGCATGAGCCAGGCGCGCCGCGCCGCGCTCAGCGCCGAAGCCGCCCGCCTGGGCCTGCCCATGGTCGAAGACAACCCTTACGGCGAACTGTGGTTTGACGAAGAGCCGCCGCTGCCGCTGACGGCGCGCAACCCGAATGGGTGCATTTACCTGGGCTCGTTTTCGAAGGTGCTGGCACCCGGCCTGCGGCTGGGTTTTCTGGTGGCACCGCCGGCGCTGTATCCCAAGCTGCTGCAAGCCAAACAAGCGGCCGACCTGCACAGCCCCAGCTTCAACCAGCGCATCGTGGCCGAGGTCATGAAAGACGGCTTTCTGGACCGCCACGTGCCCACCATCCGCGCCCTGTACAAAGGCCAATGCGCCGCCATGCTGGCCGCACTCAAAGAGCACATGCCAGCCGGCGTCGAGTGGAACAGCCCGAGCGGCGGCATGTTTTTGTGGGTGCGCCTGCCGGCCGGTTTGGACGCCGGGGCGCTGCTGCCGCTGGCGGTGGACAAAGGCGTGGCCTTTGTGCCGGGCTCGGCTTTTTACGCGGGTCAGGCAGACGCGCGCACGCTGCGCCTGTCTTTCGTCACCGCCACCGCGCCGCAAATTGCCCTGGGCATTCAGGCCCTGGCGCAAACCATCCGCGAACAACTGGCCGCCCTGCCCGCTGCCGCCAAAACACTGACCCCCGCCTGAGCCGCATGCTGCAGCGCCGCTTCAAACAGGTCGATGTGTTCACGGCGCAAGCCTACCTGGGCAACGCGCTGGCCGTGGTGCTGGACGGCCAGGGCCTGAGCGACGCCGACATGCAGCGTTTTGCCTGCTGGACCAACCTGTCTGAAACCACTTTTTTGCTGCCGCCTACCGAGGCCGCAGCCGACTATCGGGTGCGCATTTTCACGCCCGGTGGCGAGCTGCCTTTTGCCGGCCATCCGACGCTGGGCAGCTGCCACGCCTGGCTGCAAGCAGGCGGTCAAGCGCAGTCCGCAGAGCGCGTGGTTCAGCAGTGCGCCAAGGGGCTGATCCACATCACCCGCGAGGCCGGCACAGGTTCTTCAAGCGCTTCGAACGCTTCAGGCCGGCTGGCCTTTGCCGCGCCCGCCCTGCAGCGCAGCACGCCGACACCAGACCTGCTGGCAGCGTTGACGGCCGCGCTGGGCATCACGCCCTCGCAGGTGCTGGCTGCGCAATCACTGGACAACGGCCCGTTGTGGTGCAGCCTGCTGCTGGACTCACCCGCCACCGTGCTGCAACTCACGCCCGACCACGCGGCGCTGGCCCGGCTCGGGGTCAAGGTCGGTGTGGCCGGCATTTACCCGGATGCAGAAGAAAGTGAATCGCCCCTGATACGCCGCGCCAACCGCGAAGCTGCTGCCTTTGGTGCGCGTTCTGGTGGCAGTGCCGCGCCCCGCCTGGAAGTACGCGCCTTTGCCGCGGCCACCGGCATCAATGAAGACCCGGTCACCGGCAGCCTCAACGCCAGCCTGGCGCAGTGGCTGATCGGCGAAGGCCTGCTGCCCGACAACTACATTGCCTCGCAAGGCATCAACATCGGCCGCGCCGGCCAGGTGCATGTGCGGCGCGATGCTACTGGTCAGGTGTGGATAGGCGGGCACACGGTGACCTGCATCGAAGGTACGGTACAACTATGACAAACCCGATTTTGCGCAGCACGGTTGACCACCTGGTGGTGCTGGCCGGCACGCTGGACGAAGGCTCTCGCTGGTGCGCCAAATTGCTCGGCGTCACACCCTGGCCGGGCGGCCAGCACCCGCTGATGGGCACGCACAACCGGCTGGTCAACATCTCCAGCTTTGCCTATCCCGACACCTACCTGGAGATCATCGCCATCGACCCCGAAGCCCGCAGTCAGCGCGCGCCCGGCCTCAAGCGCTGGTTTGACCTGGACGACCCGGTGCTTCACGCGCAAGTGGCGCGGCATGGCCCGCAGCTGATTCACTTTGTGGCGCGTTGCCCGGAAGTTCAACCAGCAGTTGAAGCATTGGCCGCGCTGGAACTGGACTGCGGCACGGTGTTGGCCGCCGAGCGACCCACCGCCGAAGGCTTGCTGCAGTGGCGCATCACGGTGCGCGACGACGGTCAGCGCCTGCTGGGCGGCGCGCTGCCTTCGCTGATTCAATGGGGCTTGCCGGGCGAAGCGGAGCCGCGCCACCCGACCCAGACCCTGCCCTACTCGGGCCTGCAATTGCAGGGTCTGCAACTGACGCACCCGACCCCCGAGCTGATCGAAAACGCCTGCGAAGCCATCGGCCTGGCCGGCATGCAGGTGCAAAACGGCACACCCGGCCTGTGCGCCACCCTGCAAACCCAGCGCGGCCTGGTGCGGCTGACTTCACCGCCGCTGCTGTAAGGCCTGTTCCACCCATGGGAACCCTCTACCTTGTGCGCCACGGGCAGGCCTCGTTTGGTGCTGACGATTACGACTGCCTGAGCGCGCTGGGCGAGCGGCAGAGCCGCCGGCTGGGTGAGCATTTCAAGCTGCGCGGCCTGCGCTTTGAAGCGGCCATCACCGGCACCCTGAAGCGTCAGCAGCAAACCCTGGCCGGCATCAGCGCAGGCCTGGGCGCCAGCATCGCCACCCGGCTCTGGCCGGGGCTCAACGAATACGACAGCGACGCCTTGATTGCCGCCATTCATCCACAGCCGCTGGCCAAACCGGATAGCCCGGAAATGGTCCGCCAGTACTTTCGCTTGCTGCGCCAGGGCCTGCGGCAATGGATGGCCGGCCACAGCGAGCCGGCGGGCATGCCCCGCTACGTTGACTTTGTGGCCGGCGTGGCCGGAGCGCTGGACCATGTGCGCAGCCAGCACACCGGCGATGTGTTGATGGTCTCCAGCGGCGGGCCTATTTCCAATGCCATCGGGCAGGTGCTGGGCACCTCAGCGGAAGGCGTGATTGACCTGAACATGCGCATTTTCAACAGCGCGGTCAGCGAGCTGACGTTCACCCCCAAGCGCCACGCGCTGGTCAGCTACAACACCTTGCCGCACCTCGAACTGCCGCAGTACGCCGACTGGATCACCCACGCCTGAGCGGGCCGCAGAGCCCGCCATTTTCTTGAACATTCTGGAGACAAAAACATGACCCATTTCAACCCGGCCCCCACATCGTTCACGCGCCGCCACGCCATTGCTGCGCTGCTGGCGGCCACGGCGTTTGCGCCCGTGCTGGCGCAAACGCCTGCAGCCGCACCCGCCTACCCGACGCAGCCCATCCGCCTGCTGGTGGGCTACGCGCCGGGCGGTCCCACCGACATCATTGCGCGCCTGGTGGCCACGCGGCTGCAGGAAGTGCTGGGCCAGAGCGTGGTGGTCGAAAACAAGGCGGGCGCCAGTTCCAACATTGCGTCTGAAGAAGTGGCCCGCGCCAAACCCGACGGCCACACGCTGCTGCTGGGCACCATCGCCAACGCCACCAACATGACGTTTTACAAAAAGATGAACTACGACACCCTGCGCAGTTTTGCGCCCATCACGCAGCTGGTGGCTTCCCCTAGCGTGTTGATGGTCAATGCCGCGCTGCCGGCGCGCAATGTCAGCGAGCTGATCGCCCTGGCCAAAGCCAAACCGGACACGCTGTCATTTGCATCATCAGGCAATGGCGGCTCGCCGCATTTGGGCGGTGAACTGCTCAAGATGCGCGCTGGCATGGACATGATTCATGTGCCCTACAAAGGCACGGCACCGGCCATGAACGCCCTGCTGTCGGGCGAGGTGTCCATGAGTTTTGTGACCTCGCTGTCGGCCATTCCCCAGGCCAAAAATCCCAAGCTGCGAGCCCTGGCCGTGGCCGGCCAGCAGCGCCTGCCGCAACTGCCCGATGTGCCCACGCTGATCGAGTCCGGGCTGGCCGGTTTTGAAGTGAGCTCCTGGAGCGGCCTGATGGCACCGGCCGGCACGCCGCCGGCCATCATTGCGCGCCTGAACGCCGAAACCGTGAAGATCCTGGCGCTGCCCGAAGTGCGCGCCACGCTGCTGGCCCAGGCCGCGCTGCCAGTGGGCAGCACGCCCGAGCAGTTCCGCACCTACATCGCTGAAGAGATCGACCGCTGGGGCAAGGTCATCAAACTGACCGGGGCCACGCTCGAATAAAGCGCCAGGCTCGAATAAAACGCCAGGCTTAAAAGGCCGGCAGGCTGTCGAACTCGGCCAGCAACTCTGCCAGTACGCGGCCGCTGGCGTCCAGCACAGCGCGGCCTTTGTCTGCGGTGGCCGCCGCCGCGTTGCCGGCCGCGCCGGCGGGGTTGAGGTCTTGCGCGGCCCAGGCCAGCTTGACGCTGCGGCCATTGCCGATCACCGGGTAATCACGCGCGCGCTGCTGGCTGGTGGACGCAAAGTTCTGCGCCTGCCGCATGTCCACCCGCTCGGGGTATAGCGCCAGCATCATCGATGTTTCCACGTCACCGCCGTGCACGCCAAAGCGCTGCTCGTCGGCGTCAAACAGCGCCTCCACACTGGCCGGCAGCGGCAGCGCAAAGGTGTTGACCAGCGCCACCGTCAGGCCACAACGCGCACGCAACTCGCGCCCGACGATGTCCATGGTCGAGACATTGCCGCCGTGCGAATTGAGCAGCACCAGTTTTTTAATGCCGGTGCGCGCCACGCATTCGCCCAGGTCTACCCAGGCTTGAATCAGCGTGGCCGCGCTCAACGTGAGCGTGCCGGCAAAAGCCGTGTGCTCCACGCTACGGCCCACGGTTTGCGTCGGCAAAAAGAACACCGGCAAGTCGGCCGGCAAATGCGCCAGCGCATGCGCCACCACGCCATTGACCAGGTCGGTGTCCACGCTCAGCGGCAAGTGCGGACCATGCTGCTCTGTGGCGGCCAGCGGCAACACGGCGATGCTGCGCGCCGCGTCGAGCCGCGCAAAGTCAGTGGTCTTGAGGTCGGCCCAGAAGCGGGGCAAAGGGGAAGTCATGGCTAATTCTGACACGCGAAGCAAATGCGCAGCTAAGGCTACGCGCCCTGCCCCTGGCTCACATGGCGCCCCTGTCGCTGCGCACGCGCCTGCCCCGCCGGCGTCAGCGGTTGCGCTATCGCCTGCAAGGCCTCGGCCAAACACGCCGGCTTGCCGCGCGCGCCGCTGGCCTGGTAGTCGGCCAGCAGGGCCTCGCGCACCACGGCCGTTGGCAAACCGCGCTCTGCGCTCAGGTACGCAAACAGCAAGTCCACCAGTTTCTCGTAAGCGA
>JBIKHR010000167.1:0-6755 GCA_044362035.1 Polaromonas sp.
CCACTCGCCACCAGGATTGCTCCCGTGCTGCCGTTCGACTTGCATGTGTAAGGCATGCCGCCAGCGTTCAATCTGAGCCAGGATCAAACTCTATAGTTTAATCACTGCAATATTTCAACTCCCCGCAATCAACCCCAGAATCAACCAAAGTCAAACACGAGAAGAAAACTCATAAAAACGGAATTGAAAGTGACATCTTTCGATGTTACCTATTTCTATCTCTATGAGCGTTTAAGGTCAGAAGACCTGGCCACACATCGCTGTGCAGCCTGGCAATCGCCTTCAAACGCCCATACTTATCGGCTGTAAATTTTTAATGATCCTGACATCTCGCAGCAGCTTGATGCCGCAAGATTTGCCGTTCGCTGTAATCAGCTGAGCCTCAAATTATATACCGGATTTTTCGCCCGCGTCAACTAATTTTGAGGTTTTTTCTTTGCCGTTGGGTGCAACTTCGTCTGAAGCTGCACTTTTTCAGTTGAGCCTGACATCATAGCACTCTTTCGGCGGGGTCGCAACTTGTCGCGGAAATTTAAGCCCGTCCAGCCTGGTGCACCCGTCACAAAGCCTGAGGGGCCCCGCTCACCTTGGTGGTTTTGCGCCGGGATCAGGCCATGCTGTAGCTTGGCTGGGCGCCCGCCTGGGCCAGCCCAGCCCTTTGTACAAGCTTGAGGCTGGCGGCACCCGCAAACCTTGCGCACTTCACTACGGCTCTTATGTGCACTACCCTCGCGCCACTTGCGCCGGGTTGCCCGCGTACACAGCGCAGACCGGATAATGCGCACTCTATATGGCACTCATTACTCTTTTGGACGCTCAACTCGCTTTTGGGCACGTCGCACTGCTGGACCACGCAGACTTTTCACTAGAAACCAATGAACGCATCGGCCTGATCGGGCGCAACGGCACAGGTAAGTCGTCCTTGTTGAAGATCCTTGCCGGGCTGGAGAAGCCTGACGATGGCGCACTGCAACTGCAGCAGAACCTGCGCATTGCCTATGTGCCGCAAGAACCTAGCCTGGACCCGCATGCGACCGTCTTCAATGCGGCCAGCGCCGGACTGGCGCGCACACGGCATGTGGTGGAGCAATACCTGGCTGCGGATGAACACACTGACCTGGACGCATTGCAGTCTGAGATTGAGGCTTTGGATGGCTGGACCTGGGAGCAGCGTGTCGAAGAGACGCTGCACCGCCTACATCTGGACAAGGACGCGATCGTCGGCTCGCTGTCTGGCGGCACCAAGAAAAGGGTGGCGCTGGCGCAGGCCCTGGTGGCCAAACCTGATGTGCTGCTGCTGGACGAGCCTACCAACCATCTGGACCTTGATTCCATCGCCTGGCTTGAAGAGCTGCTGGTTAACTTCAACGGCAGCATCATCGCCATCACCCACGACCGGGCCTTTCTGGACCAAGTGGCGACCGCCATCGTCGAGCTGGATCGCGGCAAGCTGCGCAGTTACCCCGGCAACTTTGCCCAGTACCTGATCACCAAAGAAGACCAGATGGCGCAGGAGGCGGTGATCAATGCCAAGGCTGACAAGTTGTTGGCGCAGGAAGAAATCTGGATTCGCAAGGGCGTGGAAGCGCGTCGTACACGCAGCGTGGCGCGCATTGGGCGGCTCGAGGTCTTGCGTGACAACCGCTCCGCGCGGCGTGAAGCGGTGGGCCGGGTCAACCTGGATGTCTCCAGCGGCGAGAAAAGCGGCAAGATCGTGGCCGAACTCACCGATGTGTCCAAACGCTTTGGCCACCCGGGCTCTGAGAAGATCATCGTCAACCGCTTCACCGGCACCTTGCTGCGCGGCGACAAGATCGGCCTGCTGGGGCCGAACGGTGCCGGCAAAACAACCTTGCTCAAACTCATTCTGGGCGAGCTGCAACCCGACGTGACCGATCCACCGGGCAAGATTCGCCAGGGCGCCAATTTGCAGGTGGCTTACTTTGACCAGATGCGTGACGCGCTGGACCTAGACGCTACCCTCGAGGACTTCATCAGCCCGGGCAGCGAATGGGTGGAGATCAACGGGCAGAAAAAGCACGTCAAAAGCTACCTGACCGATTTTTTGTTTTCGCCGGCACGCGCCAACTCGCCTGTACGCACACTCTCGGGCGGTGAACGCAACCGGTTGCTGCTGGCGCGCCTGTTTGCCCGGCCGGCCAATGTGCTGGTGCTCGACGAGCCGACCAACGATCTGGACATCGACACACTCGAGTTGCTGGAAGACTTACTGCAAAACTACGAAGGCACGGTCTTTCTGGTCAGCCACGACCGGCGTTTTCTGGACAACGTGGTCACCAGCACCATCGCCTACGAAGGCACCCCCGAGAACCCGGGCTTCTGGCGCGAATACGAGGGCGGCGTGACCGACTGGATCACCCAATCCAAGCGGGCCGCTCAGATCACTGGCGGCGGCAAGCCCGCTACCAGCGCCAAACCCGCAGGTACCGGCAAGGCAAGCACGCCGGCAGCCAAGGCAGATACCGACAACGCGCCTAAAAAGAAACTCAGTTACAAGGACCAGCGCGAACTCGAAGGCCTGCCGGCCCTGATACAACAGCTGGAGTCGCAGCAAAAAGCCATTGAGCAGGAGTTGTATGACGGCACCCTGTACACCCGTGACGCCAAACGTGCCGCCGAGCTCAATGCCCGCAACAGCAAGATCGAGGAAGAGTTGATGGATGCACTGCATCGCTGGGAAACCCTGTCGGCCTGAGGCCGCACAGCACACCGGCGACCGCCATCCAGACCCCGCCCATGCCGCTGCTCCCCCCAGACCCTCCGGAGATTGACGGCCTGAAGACCCGCAAGCCCGAAGCACCGGCCTCTGCGTGGTCGCCGCTCAAAATCCCCGTCTTTCGTCTGCTGTGGGGCACCTGGGTGACCGCCAACATCTGTATGTGGATGAGTGACGTGGCGGCGGCTTGGATGATGACGTCTTTGACGAGTTCCCCCATTTGGGTTGCCCTGGTACAGACCGCCTCGACCTTGCCGGTTTTTTTTCTCGGCCTGCCGAGCGGAGCGCTGGCCGACATTCTGGACCGCCGCCGTTACTTCATCGTTACCCAGTTCTGGCTGGCCGGCACCGCCGCAGTGCTGTGCGTGGCGGTACTTTTTAATCTGATCACGCCGCCACTGCTGTTGGCGCTGACCTTTGCCAACGGCATCGGCCTGGCGATGCGTTGGCCGGTGTTCGCTGCGCTGATTCCAGAAATCGTGCCGCGGCACCAACTGTCCTCGGCCCTGGCTTTGAACGGCGTGGCCATGAACGCCTCGCGCATCATTGGCCCCATCGTGGCCGGTGCGCTCATCGCCAGCGCCGGGACCGCCTATGTGTTTGTGCTGAACGCCACGCTGTCGGTGATAGCCGGCTTTGTTGTCATGCGCTGGCGCCGCGAGCACGTGCCCAGCCCGCTGGGGCGCGAACGATTGATGAGCGCCATGCGCGTCGGCTTGCAATTTGTGCGGGAGTCCGCGCCCCTGCGCAGTGTGCTTTTGCGGGTGACAATTTTCTTTTTCCACTCGACTGCGCTGCTGGCACTGTTACCCCTTTTGGCCAAGCGGCTTGCCGGTGGAGACGCAGCCACTTACACGCTCCTGCTGGCCTCGATGGGCGCGGGCGCCATCGTTACCACGGCAGCGTTGCCGCGGCTGCGGCAGCAGTTGCCCAGCAACCAGCTGGTGCTGGCCGGCACGCTGCTGCAATCACTGACGACGCTCGCCATGGCCTTTGCCCCGAATGTCTATGTGGCCGTGCCGGCCATGATGCTGGCCGGCATCTCCTGGCTGTGCGCCGCCAATACTTTGAGCGTTTCCGCCCAGATGACACTGCCCGACTGGGTGCGGGCGCGCGGCATGTCGATTTACCAGATGGCCATCATGGGGGGTAGTGCCCTGGGTGCGGCAATCTGGGGCCAGCTGGCCACGGTGGCCTCTCTCACCATCAGTCTGGTGGTGGCGGCGCTGACCGGCGCCATCGCCATGCTGGTCGCAACGCGCAGGCTCACAGACCACGGACTGGAGGAAGACCTGACGCCCTCACGCGAGTTCAAAGTGCCCGTGGCACAGACCCCGCCGCGCGCCGGCCATGTGGTGGCAACCATCGAGTACTTGATCGACCCGGCGCGCGCTGCCGCCTTTGTGGATCTGATGCAGGACAGCCGCCGCAGCCGGCTGCGCCAGGGTGCGCTGGGCTGGGAGCTGCTTCACGACATGGGTGAGCCGGGGCGCTATCTTGAACAGATCGTCGATGAATCGTGGACCGAACACCTGCGCCGATTTGACCGCATCACCGCCGCCGATGTGGCGCTGCGCGACCGCAAGCTGGCTTTTCATGTGGCCGAAGGCCCGCCCGTTGTGACCCGCTATGCGGTGGCGCCGGCCCTGCGCGCTGACACGGCGGATTAAAACCGCTCGTGCGAGGCCAGGTAGCGCCACTGGCCGACCGGCAGGTGGCCCAGATTGACATGGCCGATGCGCACCCGCTTGAGGCCGGTCACAAACAATCCCACCTGCTCGCACATGCGGCGAATCTGCCGCTTCTTGCCTTCCTTGAGCACAAAGCGCAGCTGCTCCGGGTTTTGCCAGGACACCTGGGCCGGCTTGAGTGCCACACCATCCAGGCTGAGGCCTTGGCACAGGCGTTTGAGCTGCTCAGGGGGAAAAGCGCCCTGCACGTTCACCGTTTCGGCGCCGTAGCTCACGCGCACCAGATACTCTTTTTCAACCTCGGAATCTTCACCAATGAGCTGGCGCGCCACGCGGCCGTCTTGTGTCAACACCAGCAAGCCGATGGAATCGATGTCCAGCCGGCCGGCCGGTGCCAGACCGCGCAATTGCTCGTGGCCCCAGCGCATGCGACTGTTGCATTCGCGCCAGCGGTTTTGCGGCTGCACCAGCACCACCGCCGGTTCATGGCCGTCCTCGGCCTGACCGCTGACGTAACCCACCGGCTTGTTGATCAGGATGGTGACCTGCTGGCGCTGCTGATGCTCGGCCTGCTGCGCCACCTCAATGCGGTCCGCCGGCGAGACGGGCTGGCCCATTTCCGCCGGCTTGCCGTTGACGCGGACCCAACCGCGCTCAATCCAGTCGTCGGCCTCGCGGCGCGAGCACATCCCCAGCTCGGCCATGCGTTTGTTCAGACGTACCGTGCTGCCGGTGGACGCAGGCGCACTGGCCGTTTCGGCGCGGCGGATGCGCACCGCACCGGTGCTGACGGGTGGCGTGGGTTTAGGGGGGAAAGGAGGCTGGGACATGGTGTGGAAAAAGCCGAAAAGAAGTGAAAAAAGTTGAAAGGCCTTCGGTCGCCAGCCACAAATGTAGGCGAGAGGCCGCTTCAAGCGCCCGAGCGCCCTTGGGCAGCAAAAACGCTTGAGCGCAAGGCCGCCAGGTCCAGCACGCGCAAACCCCCGTACTCGACCCGGATGATGCCCTGCGCATGCAAGCTGCTCAGGGCCTCGTTGACGCGTTGGCGCGAGAGCCCGACCAGGTAAGCCAGCTCCTGCTGGGTGATGCGCAAAATTTCGCCCACGCCTGGGTAGAGCACCGGGTTGAACAAGGCCGCCAGACTGCGCGCCACGCGCAGGTCCGGGTTGTTCATGCGGTCAATCTCGCGCGCTGCAATGAACTGCCCGAGCCGCTCATTGATCTGGTTCATGACGAAGCGGTTAAAGCCGATCGAATGGTCCAGCAGCCAGTGGAAAGTCTCTAGCGGCAGCCCGGCCACCACGCTGTTGCGCAGCGCCTGGATGTTGTAGCGGTAAGGCTCGCGCTTGAGCGCAGTGCCCTCGCCAAACCAGCCGCCGGGGGGCACGCCGGTGAAGGTCATGGTGGCGCCCTCGGCGTTGTCGGTGCTCATTTTGAGCAGGCCCTCGACCACGCCAAACCAATACGTGACCGGCTTGCCGATGCGGCACACAAAGTCGCCTGCCTGCGCATCGCCCACCATCAGCTCGGCCTGCGCACGTTCACGCTCGGTGGGCAATAAAAGCGCCAGCCAGGGGATGCCCTGCAACTCATGGGCATTGGGACGCCGCCGCCGCTGGTGCAGCGGCAGGTCCTTGATGGCAGCAGCGAGAGGAAACATGGTTAGCTTTCAAAAGCATTCGGCCTTTGCGGCCAGGCGGTCCGGGCACGCAAAGGGCTGTAAAAGTGCCCGGCAAGCTCAGCCGTTGCGACAAATACGGGAAAGTCCGGAGGGGATTGACCCTTGAATTGTCGTTTAAACGACAACTTAACGTCAAACTGAAACTTAATATCGAATTCAAGACAGTGCCAGAAAGAGCCCCCATGCAGACAACGTTTCCCCGACTGCTCATGAAACACGCCGCCGAGCGCCCGGACGCGCCAGCCATGCGCGAAAAGGAATACGGCATCTGGCAGGCGCACAGCTGGGCCGACATGGCCACGTTGGTCGAGCACATTGCCTGCGGCCTGCACCTGATCGGCCTGACGCGCGACACGCACATGGTGGTGATTGGCGCTAACCGACCACGCCTGTACGCCACCATGCTGGCGGCCCAGTCCCTGGGTGCCATCCCGATTCCGCTTTACCAGGACGCTGTCGGCGCCGAATGCGTGTTTCCCATCACCAACGCCGACGTGCGCCTTGCCATGGTCGAAGACCAGGAACAAGTGGACAAGCTGCTCGAAGTACGCGAGAGCTGTCCCGATCTGGCCACCCTCATTTACGACGACCCGCGCGGCCTGCGCAACTACGAAGAGCCGGGCCTCAGTTCGCTGGATACGCTGAT